>JANMTA010000521.1:0-34520 GCA_031389965.1 Betaproteobacteria bacterium | reverse complement strand
AGTTCCCTGGCATCGGGATCCTTGCCTTCCTCCAGGTAGCGGGCGAGCAGCGACTCGTCCTCTTCCACCAGCTGGTCGATCAGTTCGCGATGCGCGCGGGCAACCGAATCGAAGTCGCTTGTTACGTCACCCCGGCCGCCATCATGCTCCAGCACCTCGACCACGTCCTGACGGCCATGTGCCGGCAAGTCGAGCAGCAGGCATTCCTTGCCGAAGCGTTCGCGGATCTGGTTCACCAGCCCCGGCAGATCGACATTATCCGCATCGATCTTGTTGATCACGATCATGCGCGCCAGGCCCCTGGCCTGGGCGGCCCGCATCATGCGCTCGGTGGCGAGCTCGATGCCGGTCTGGGCGTTGATCACCACGATCGCGGTTTCGACGGCGGCCAGGGCGGCGACCGCCTGCCCGGCGAAATCGGGATAACCCGGGGTGTCGATCAGGTGAATATGCACACCCTCGGCGGCAAAATTCACCATCGCCGAGTTGAGCGAATGGCCGGCCGACTTTTCCTGCGGATCGAAATCGCAGACGCTGCTGCCCTTCTCGACGCTGCCCTTCGCGGCGATGGCGCCGGCCTTGAACAGCAGGGCTTCGGCCAGCGTGGTCTTGCCGGCACCGCCGTGGCCGACGAGGGCCAGGGCGCGGATGGATTCGGTGCTGTAGTTGGTCATGCTGCTGAGTCCCTGTTGTATGTTTTGCGCGAAATTCTACCCCGCCGCGCCGAATCTCACGCCGCCAGACGCGCCAGCCACTCGGCCGCGCGTTCCACCGCAACCCGGCCGCGCTGCTCTGGCTGTCGCAGATGACGTACCAGCAAGGTGGCGCCGGCGCCGGGAAAACGCTCGGCAATCGCCGCGAGGTAGGGCGGGACTTTCGGGTCGGCCCACTTGCACTCGGCAAAGCCGAGCGGTTCGCCCTTTTCGCACAGCGCGAAGTCGATTTCCCGCCCGTCCTTGTCGCGCACGTAATGCAGCGTGACGTCGCGCCCCGCGGAATCCTGGAGGAAATGGGCATGCCGCAACAGCATCGCGGCGCAGGCGTTTTCGAAGCGCGCGCCCTCGTCGCCGACGACCAGGCCGCTATCGAAAAAGTACAGCTTGGGTTCCTTGAGCAGCGCGCGGGCAATGTTGCGGTGGAATGGGCGCACCGTAAAAACGATGTGCAAGGCCTCGAGAATTTCCAGATATTTTCCCAGCGTCGTCGGCGAGACTTGCAGATCGCGGGCCAGCGAGGCCAGCGACAGCGGCGAGCCGACCCGGGCTCGCAGCATGTCGATGAATACGCGCATGGCGCGAATCTCGCTGATGCGCGAGAACTCGAGGATGTCGTCGCGGACAGCGCCCTCGATGTAGAGGCGTCGCCAGCGTTCGGCGTCGGCCGGACTTTCGGCAAGAAAGGGTTCGGGAAAGCCGCCGCGTTCGAGCAGCCGTGCCAGGGCCTGATCGGCTGTCGCGCCGGAGGCAGCGACCCACTCGGCGACGCTGATCGGATGCAGGCGCCATGAAAAATAGCGGCCGGCCAGCGATTCGCCGGACTGGCGGAAGGCGTCGAGGCGCGCGCTGCCGGTGACCAGCAGGGCCTGGCCCGCCGGCCGACCATCGAAGACGCCCTTGAGCCAGGGCTTCCAGTCGGCCATCTTGTGCAGCTCGTCGAGCACGACCAGGGATGCCTCCGGCGACCAGCTGCGATCGAGGATGACCCGGCGGTCGCCGGCCACATCCCAGTTGAGCACCTGGGCGGACGGCATTCCTGTCGCGAGAGCCCGCGCCAGCGTGGTCTTCCCCGCCTGGCGCGGGCCGCAAAGAAACACCATCTTGCGGGCCAGATCGGCGCGAATAAAGGGAGCAAGGGCGCGTTCCATGGCGACTATTTTCTATAAAAATGGAAAATAGTCAAGACTTTCTTCCAATATTGTGGATGAAAGTCGGCGCTGGCGCCACGGCGCCCGGCTATTTCGCGGGCCGGTCGCGCGAGGGAATGCGCCAGAGCCAGACCGAGGTGGATATGCCGATGACCGCCAGCAGGACTTGCAGCCAGGGCATGGCGGAGAAGGTCCACATCGAGGCGCAGATGGTCAGGCTCATCAGCGTGATGGCAATCAGCTTGATGCGATACGGAATGCTGTGATGGCGCCGCCATTCGATGATCAGCGGGCCGAAGGTCGGATTGGCGATCAGCCAGCGATAGAAGGGTTCCGAGGCCCGCGCATAGCAGGCGGCCGCGACCAGGACGAAGGGTGTGGTCGGCAGACCGGGCAGAAAGATGCCGATGATGCCCAGCAGCAGGGCTAGGCTGCCGACGGTCCACAACACCAGGCGAACCACCAGCGAGGGGTGCAGTTCCGACTCGGGGCTCTGCACGCCTGGAATTCCCCTTTGGGGGCAGGCGATTTCGTAGGGTGGTTCGTCCTGACCCATGTCAGCCGAGGGCATGATCAATGAAATGCCGCGGCACCTTGGTCTTCGGCACCCTGGCGGAGAACCAGCTGCGCACATCCTGATCAAGGCCGAGGCCGTGCATGTAGTTGTAGAGCGCCTTGTTCAGGGCGATGCCCAGCGCATCATGATCGACGCCGGTGGGATCGATGAAACCGACATCATTCTTCGCGAAGCTCACTTTCGGCAGCGGCTTGAGCCTGACGCCGTACTGTTCCGGATGCAAACCGACCGGCGAATGCACGGTGCAGGCAAAGCGGTGGAAGAATCCGGACTGGATGCAGCCGGCGGCGAACAACTGGCGCACGTATTCGAGGGCGTCGACCGTGTCCTGCACGGTCTGCGTCGGGAAGCCGTACATCAGGTAGGCATGCACCAGGATGCCGGCTTCGGAAAAGGCATGCGTGACGCGCGCCACCTGGTCGACCGAAACGCCCTTCTGCATGAGTTTCAACAGCCGGTCGGAGGCCACTTCGAGGCCGCCCGACACCGCAATGCAGCCGCTGTCGGCAAGTTCGGCACAGAGTTCCGCGGTGAATGATTTCTCGAAGCGGATGTTGCCCCACCAGGAAATCGCCCGGTTGCGCTTCTGCAGTGCGGCGGCGAGCGCCTTGAGCGCCTTGGGCGGCGCGGCCTCATCGACGAAATGGAAACCGGTCTGCCCGGTCTCGGTGATGATGGTCTCGATACGATCCACCAGCGTCGTCGCCGCGATGGCCTCGTAGCGCGAAATGTAGTCGAGCGAGACATCGCAGAAGCTGCACTTCTTCCAGTAGCAGCCATGGGCCACGGTCAGCTTGTTCCAGCGCGCGTCGGACCAGAGGCGATGCATGGGATTGAGCATGTCCAGCAGCGACAGGTAGCGGTCGAGCGGCAGGCCGTCCCAGGTCGGCGTGCCGGCCTCGGCGAAGGGGATGTCGGGTTCCTTGCCATCGATGTAGCGCACGCCCTCTTCGCCGCGCAGAAAGGTGCGCACCAGCCGATCCTGCGGCCGCATGCCCTGCAGATATTCCAGCAACGCCAGCAGCGGACGCTCGCCGTCATCGAGCGTGACGTAGTCGAAATAGTCGAAGACACGCGGCTCGGCCAGTTCGCGCAACTCGGTATTGACGAAGCCGCCACCGAGCACGGTAACGATGGCCGGATCGTGCGCCTTGATCGCCTGCGCGATGCGGAAGGCGCCATAGACATTGCCTGGAAAGGGCGCCGAGATCAGAACGAGTTGCGGTTCATGGCGCGCCACGGCATCCAGCGTCAGTTCGCGCAGGCTGCGATCGACCAGGTTCTCCGGCGCGGCCAGGGCCTGCGCCAGCGGCTCGAACGTGGCCTGGCTCTGCGCCAGCGATTCGGCATAGCGGACGAACTCGAAGCGCGCATCGACCGCCTCGCGCAGCACGTCGGCGACGTCGTCGAGGTAGAGCGTGGCGAAGTGGCGCGCGCGATCCGTCACGCCGAGCGCGCCGAAGGCCCAGGCCAGCGGGTCGCCGCCCTCGTCATCGACATAGGCTTCGAGCGGCGCGAAGCGCGACCCTTCCGGCAAAAAACTGCGCCCGGCGATGCGATGCGCTATGGATGGATCACGCCCCTGCAGGAAGGCCACGGCGGGCTCGATCGTTGCCAGGTAGCTCGCGAACCGCCGCTCGAAGGCCTGCACCCGCGGCGCGCGCTGCTTCGCCGGCAAGGCCTGGATGCAATCGCGCAGCGCGCGCAGGCCATCGGGCGAAAACAGGCGCAGCACCAGCGCCAACGCCAGATCCTCCTGCACGGCGGTGTAGCCGCGCGAACGCAGGAAGCCGGTCAGGTAGGCCGTCGACGGATAGGGCGTGTTCAACTGCGTCATCGGCGGGATGACGGAAAGAATTTTCAGCGGAGCGGCTGGCATGACGGTCGAGGCGCAAACATGGCGCCATGATAGGGCTTTTGGCCGGCATCGCCGACGCTGCGCCGCCCGCAGCGCCGCCGGCGCCTATTCGTGAAGAAAAAGCGAACGGTGGCCGAACAGGGGAAAGTCGTGATTGTCGGAATCGCGGCCTTCGACATAGTCCTGGTGGTAGCGCTGAATCAGATCTACCTCGCTCTTGGAGCCGAAAATGAAGGCGGTTCGCTGGTGCAGGTCGGTGGGCTCCACATCGAGGATGCGGCCGCGCCCCGTGGTCGCGCCGCCGCCGGCCTGTTCCATGATGAAGGCAATCGGATTGGCTTCGTGCAGCAGGCCGAGGCGGCCGCCCGTATCGCGGGTCCGGGCATCGACCGGATAAAGGAAGACGCCGCCCCTGACCAGCACACGATAGGCCTCGGCGATCAGCGAGGCGACCCAGCGCATGCCGAAATCGCGGCCGCGCGGACCGGTCTTGCCGGCCAGGCATTCCTTGACGTAGCGACGCACCGGCGGCTCCCAGAAACGCTCGTTGGACGCGTTGATGGCAAAGGTGGCGGCATCGTCGGGGAGCTTCATCTGCGGATGGGTGAGGACGAACTCGCCGATTTCGCGATCGAGCATGAAGGCATTGACGCCGTTGCCGGTGGTCAGCACCAGCCGCGTCGACGCGCCATACAGCATGAAGCCGGCCGCCACCATGTCATGTCCGGGCTGCAGGAAATCCCGCGCCGTGACTTCCCGTTTGCCGTCCGTTGCGCGCAATATCGAAAAAATCGTACCCGACATGAAGTTGATGTCGAGGTTGCCGGAGCCGTTGAGCGGATCGAAGGCCAGCAGATAGTTGCCGCGCGAATATTGCGCCGGAATCGGCGTCATGGCGTCGACCGACTTGGAACTCAATCCGGCCAGGCGACCGGTGCGCTGGGTCGACTCGATGATCGAGTCGCCCGCTGCGCGCTCCAGATAGGCCCGCAGGTCCTCGTCAGCGGCGCCCAATCCGCCGCGCGAAACACGGTGGCTGATGGTCTTGCAGGCCGTGACGATGTCGTTGAGCAGAACCGAGAAATCGCCGCGGGCATCCTTGACGCGGCGCTGTTCCTCGATGATGAATTGAGTCAGTGTGACGCGTTCCCTGATCATGTGCTCACTCCTCCCTGGCCATTGACCGCTCCGAACGAGCGATCAGGTCCGGTCCTTCATTCCTGGCACTGCTGACCCGACTGCCAACCTGCCACGCGACCATACCCCCTGCGGGCGCCGGCAGCAAGCACTGGCTCAGCGCTCGAACGTCCCGATGGGCGGGATCGAGCCAGGCGTCGAAATGTCCGGGCACCGGTAACACCGGCATGTGATCATGGATAGGTGCAGCGCCTCGCTGTCGAATTCACGGCTGCGCGGCGAGGTCACACGCCGAGATAGCGATGCCACAACTCCGGTTGGGCATCCAGGGCCGAGGAGCTTCCCTCCCACTGCACCCGGCCGCGCTCGATGATGTAGTGGCGGTCGGCGATTCCGATCAGGGTGCGCACGTATTTGTCGATCACCAGCAGCGACAGGCCGGTCGCCTTGAGCGCGACCAGGCAGCGCCAGATGTCCTGTCGCACCAGTGGCGCCAGGCCTTCGGTAGCTTCATCGAAAATCATCAGATGCGGATTGGTCATCAGGACCCGGCCGATGGCCAGCATCTGCTGCTCGCCGCCTGAGAGCTGGTTGCCCATGTTGCGCTGGCGTTCGGCCAGGCGGGGGAAGAAGGCGTAGACCCGGTCCAGGGTCCAGGGCTCGCTTGCACCGCTGCGGTTCGAGGCCCAGGCCAGCAGGTTTTCGCGCACCGTCAGGTTGGGAAATATCTGCCGCCCCTCGGGCACCAGGCCGATGCCGGCACGGCCGATGCGATCGGCGTCGAGCCCGGCAATCGAATCGCCGCGAAAGCGCACCGTACCACCACGCGGCCGTAACAGGCCGACAATGCTGCGCACCGTCGTCGTCTTGCCCATGCCGTTGCGTCCGAGCAGCGTAACCATCTCGCCTGGCTCGATGCGCAGCCCTATGCCGAACAGTGCCTGGCTGGCGCCGTAGAAGCTTTCGAGCCCGTCGACTTCGAGCATGGCGCTCACTGGACTACCCTCCCCCCAGCCCCCTCGCCAGGCGAGGGGGTGACAGTAGTTCGCCGCTGCGCGGCTCCATGGTGTGGCTGCGCTCCACTTGGGACGGCCCGGCGGGGAGCGCTCATGGCATTCCCTCGCCGCTGGCGTCGTCGCCCAGATAGGCGTTCCTGACCTCGGCGTTGGCGCGGATTTCCTCGCCCGAACCGGTGGCGATGATGCGCCCCGCCACCAACACCGAAATGCGGTCGGCCAGGCGAAACACCACGTCCATGTCGTGCTCCACCAGGACTATGGTGTGACTGCCCTTGAGCCCGGCGATCAGGGACAGCATGCGCTCCGACTCGTCCGGCCCCATGCCTGCCATCGGCTCGTCGAGCAGCATCAATTGCGGTCGCGTTGCCAATGCCAGGGCGAGTTCGAGCTGGCGGTGTTCGCCGTGCGACAAATCCCGCGCCGTGCGTTGGGCGAGGCCTTCAAGTCCGACCCTGTGCAGAATCTCAAGAGCTTTCTCCGCCAGTTCCGTCTCGGTGTTCACCGCGTGCCAGAAGCGGAAGCTCGACCCGCTGACGGCTTGCACGGCAAGCGCGACGTTGTCGACAACCGTGAAGCTGCCGAGGATACTGGTGATCTGGAAGGAGCGGGCGAAACCAAGCATTGCGCGCCGGTGCGCGCTGCAATCCGTGACGTCGCGGCCGGCGAAAAGCACGCACCCGGCATCAGGAGCGAGGACGCCGGACAACTGACCGATCAGCGTCGTCTTGCCGGCGCCGTTGGGACCGATCACGGCATGGCATTCGCCGCGGCGAATCGCCAGCGACACCGAATCGGTCGCCACCAGGCCGCCAAAGCGCTTTTGCAGCCCGCGCGTTTCCAGCAGCAGTTCGCTCACGGCTTCTTCCTCGCGAACAAGCCGGCAATGCCCTGCGGCGCATGGAACACTACGCCCAGCAGGATCAGGCCCAGCGCAATCTGCCAGTGTCGGGTGAAAGCGGTCAGCACTTCCTCCAGCACGAGATAGACCGCCGCGCCGGCGAGCCCGCCCCAGAGGCTGCCCAGCCCACCGAGAATGATCATCACCAGCGTCGTGCCCGATTGATCCCAGTGCAGCATGTTGGGGCTGACGAAGCTGTTCTGGTTGGCCATCAGGGCCCCCGCAAGCCCCGCCACCGTGCCGGCGATGACAAAGGCCGCCAGCTTGAAGCGAAAGGTGGCATAACCCAGCGATTCCATGCGCGCTTCGTTGTCCTTGATGCCACGCAGGACACGACCGAAGCGCGAATCCCGCAAGCGCCCCAGCGCGTGCAGGCACGCCCCGAGCAGCGCGAGGACCACGTAATAGAACACGGTGTCGTTGGCCATGTTCAGTCCCGGCAGGGTCGAGCGCCGGGCCAGCGACATGCCGTCGTCGCCACCATAGGCCTTGAGCGAGACGAAGACGTAAAACAGCATCTGGGCAAAGGCCAGGGTGATCATGATGAAATACACGCCGCGCGTGCGCAGGCTGATGACGCCAATCAGCAGGGCCGCCAGGGCGCTGACCGCCATGGCCAGCGGCCAGGCGACGAGCGCCCCGGACCATTGCGGCGCATCCAGCCCGATAATGCCGACCACATAAGCGCCGAGACCGAAAAAAGCGGCGTGACCCAGACTCACCATGCCGCCCATGCCGACCAGCAGATTGAGGCTCGATGCGAGCAAGGCCCAGATCAGCACACGGCTGACGAAGGAGACGTAATACTCCTGTCCGGCGACGGCCGCCAGCTTGGGAAACGCCAAGCCCAGCGCCATGAACGCTATGAGCCAGGCATGGCGACGCAGCGCCTGCATGTTCAACTTCCGGCAGGGAACAGTCCCTGCGGTTTCCAGAACAGCACGCCGATCATCAACAGGTAGATCGAGATGGCGGCCAACGACGGCCCCGCGGCATCGGCGAAGGCCGGCGACAAAACAGCGCGCAGGATGGTCGGAATGAAGGCGCGACCGAAGGTGTCCACCACACCGACCAGCAGCGCGCCGATAAAGGCGCCGCGTATCGAGCCGATGCCGCCGATCACGACGGTGACGAAAGCCAGGATCAGGATGTTCTCGCCCATGCCCACCTGCACCGCGAGCAAGGGGCCGAGCATCGCCCCGGCCAGCGCACACAGCGCAGCCCCGGCACCGAATACGGCGGTAAACAACCACTTGATGTTGGTACCCATGGCGGTCGCCATTTGCCGGTTCGACGCCCCGGCGCGCACCAGCATGCCAATGCGTGTGCGCGTTACGACGAAGTAGAGCAAGGCCGCGACGGCCAGGCCCACGGCGATGATGGCCAGGCGAAAAGCGGAGTAGCTTAAGCCCGGCAACAGCTGCACGGAGCCGGACAACCCGTCCGGGACATTCAGCGAAAGCGGCTGGACACCCCAGATGGCGCGGGTGGTTTCATTGGCAATCAGGATCAGTGCAAAGGTAGCCAGTACCTGGCTCAGGTGGTCACGGCGGTACAGGCCGCGCAGCACCATCGCCTCCAGTACCATGCCGAGCAATGCCGTCGCCACAATGCCAAGCGGCACCGCGAGGAAAAAGGAACCCGTGGCCTGGGTCAGGGTCGCCACCAGATAGGCGCCGACCATGTAAAGCGAACCGTGGGCCAGGTTGATCAGGTCCATGATGCCGAATACCAGCGTCAACCCAGCCGCCAGCAGGAACAGCATGAGCCCGAATTGCAGGCCGTTGAGGCACTGCTCGAGAAACAGGAGCCACGTCATCGCGGTCTGGAATCGGCCGCCGCGCACCTCCCGGTGGTGGGGAGTTGCGGCCCGGCGGGTCGCCCTTCCTACATATTGCAGGCCGCCACGTAGGCGTCCGGATGATCGGTGAAAATCGTGCTGACCGTCTTGTTGACGTAGCGCCCCTTGTCGTCCTTCACCACCTGGCGCAGATAATAGTTCTGGATCGGGAAATGGTTCTTGTTGAACTTGAACGCGCCGCGCACAGACTTGAAGGTGGCGGCCTCGAGCGCCTTGCGTAGCGCCGCCTTGTCCTCGATCTTGCCCTTGACGTCGCGCACCGCGGCATCGATCAGCATGGCTGCGTCATAGCCCTGTGAAGCGTACTCGTTGGGCAGGCGGCCATATTTCTTTTCGAAGTCGGCGACGAATTTCTTGTTGGCGGCATTGTCCAGATCGAGATTCCAGTGCGCCGCATTGAGCGCGCCCAGGGTCGGCTCGCCGACCGCCGCCAGCGTGTCCTGATCGAAGGACCAGCCGGTGCCGAAGAGCGGGAAATCCTTGCCCATGCCGGCCTGCTGCCACTGCTTGAGGAAATTCACGCCCATGCCGCCGGGCAGGAAGAAGAACACCGCATCGGGCTTGGCCGCGCGCATTTGCGATATCTCCACCGCATAGTCCAGCTGCCCGAGCTTGGTGTAAACCTCGCCGGCGTAAGCGCCCTTGTAGTAGCGCTTGAAGCCATTGACCACGTCCTTGCCGCCGGGGTAGTTCGGCGCAATGACAAAGACATTCTTGTAGCCTTTGTCGTTGACGTTCTTGCCAGTGGCTTCGGAATAGCTGTCGCTGACCCAGGAGACGGCAAAGAAATAGGGATTGCAGTTGGCGCCGGCCAGGTCCGAGGGACCAGTGTTGGGACTGATGTAAAAGATATCGGCGCCGAGAAACGATGCTTGCGCCGCCTGCAGAATGTTCTGGAAGACGATGCCGGTGCCGATATCCACCTTGTCGCGCTTGACCAGCCTGTCCGCCAATTGCTTGGCCACGTCGGGCTTTTGCTGGTCGTCCTCGATGATCACTTCGGCCGGCAGCCCGCCCAGCTTGCCGCCGGTGTGCTCCAGCGCCAGATTGAAGCCGTCGCGGATGGCCGCCCCGAGCACGCCGCCGGGACCGGACAGGGTGCTGATGAAGCCGACCTTGATCTTGTCCGCGGCTTGAACGTATCCCGAAAGCGCACCGGCCAAGATCAGGCAAAGCAATTTTGTTTTCATAATCCGTCTCCTCACGTATTGGCTTTTAAACTGATTCATGCAAGCTTGTCACATCCGATGGAGCAGGCCGAAAGGGCCTCAAAGAAACTCGCCTGCCACGCCCAAAGCCAGCTTCGCGCACACATCATGGAATACTGGATACTGTATACGTGGACACTCGGGTGTGTCAATAGCAACTGCCGCCAACGGGCAGTCTTGCGCCCGGTGAATCGTGTTGCGCGTGAATCCATCCATCTAGAACACGATATCGTAGCTTGAAAGACTTACATCCTTGAACTTCACTCGCGCGAATCGGTTTCGGTCCGCGTCAAAGGGGATCATGGCGTCAACTCCCACCTTGGTGACCGTGCCGCCCCTGCCGTCCGGATTCACCGTGACTATGGGATTCAGGATGTGCCCCTCCTGGTGGGGCAGGATGACCAGATCCGTATCCGCGTTGCAGCGGGTGGTAATCGCCCAATCGACGTCTACTGCGTCGTACAGGTTAACGTCCGTATCCACCACCACGACCCGTTGCAACGAACGAAATGCCTTGAACGTCTCGGTGATCACATCCCTGCCGATACCGGCGCGGGTGTTCGCCACCTGCACCACCGCCTGGTAGAAGCCGCAGCCCCCGGGCGGAAGGTAGACGGCCTTTACCTGGGGAATTTTCGACTGCACCGCGCGAAAAATCGCCGCCTCTGCCGTGAAGCCGACCGCGTTCCAGACTTCCTGGCCGGAGAGCACCGTATGAAACACCGGCTTGCGCCGCCGCGTGATCTTCTTCACTTTCATGACATAGCGCTTGTCGCGGCCGCCGTAATAGCCGGTAACTTCAGCGAAGGGCGCTTCCCACTCGCGCAAGCCGGGCAGGATTTCCGCCTCGATGACGAATTGCGCATCGGCATAGGCCGGTACATCGACGGTCTGCGCCTTCATCCATGGAATGGCCTGCCCTGCCAGATGGTTGGCGATAGCGGGCTTGCCGTCGCCCAGGCGCGGCAGCGACGAGACTATCCAGGGTGCCAGCCCGACACCGTTGTTGATCGTCACCGGCAGCGTCTCGCCGCGCCGCTCGGCAATGGCGACGTACTCTTCAAGATGGCGCCCCGGATCGATGAGGAAAGTCAGCCGGTCCTTGCGCGTCATCTGCATGCGGTGAATCGCCGCGTTGATGCCGCCGGTTTGCGGATTACGGGCGACGACCAGCGATGAGTCGAGATACGGCCCACCGTCCTTCAGCGCATGCACCGGCAGCGGCAGCAGGGACAGATCGACGGTGTCCTCCACCACCTCGTTGGCGGGCGCCGATTCAAGCATGGCGGATGGCAGCGCCGCCTTGTTCCTCTGCCATTTACCGACCGCCGCGGCGATGCGAAACGGCACTTCCTCCTTGGCAATGCCGAACAGCGAAGCGACGATGGCGCGGTTCCACAGCAATCCGGTGAGCACCGGAAAGACATGGCCCTTCACGCACTCGAACAGCACGGGCTTGCCGCCCTCAAGCTTGCGTGCGATTCCCGCCAATTCAAACTTCGGGTCGACTTCCGAGCGCACGCGGATCAGGTTGCCTGCCGCCTTGAGCACAGCGATGCAGACGCCCATATCAGTCATTGGCGTCGCCGCGCTTGATTCCCGGTGCTGAGTTCTCATTGGCCTCTGCCTTTCTGCCAGTTGGCTACTCGACGGTAACCGACTTGGCGAGGTTCCGCGGCTTATCGACGTCCGTACCCTTCACCAGTGCCACGTGATACGACAGCAACTGCAGCGGGACGACGTGCAGCACCGGTGACAGCAGGCCGTAGTGCTCGGGCAGGCGCAGCACATGCACGCCCGGTTCTTCATCGACCGCAGAATCCGCATCTGCAAAAACGTAGAGTTCACCGCCGCGCGCGGCGACTTCCTTGAGGTTGGATTTGAGCTTTTCCAGCAGGGCATCGTTGGGCGCGATGCTGATCACCGGCATGTCTTTGTCCACCAGCGCCAGCGGGCCGTGCTTGAGCTCGCCGGCCGGATAGCCCTCGGCATGGATGTAGGAGATTTCCTTGAGCTTCAGCGCACCTTCGAGAGCGATCGGGTAGTGGTGGCCGCGGCCGAGGAACAAGGCGTGATGCTTGTCGGCGAAACGTTCGGCCCAGGTCTTGATTTCAGGTTCGAGCGCCAGCACTTTCTGCACCGCGACCGGCAGGTGGCGCAAAGCCTTCAGGTGCTCCGCTTCCTGCTCGGAGCCCAGGCGCCCGGCCTGCTTGGCCAGCGTCACCGCGAGCAGGAACAGGGCCGCCAGCTGGGTGGTGAAGGCCTTGGTCGAGGCGACGCCGATCTCGGGGCCGGCGCGGGTCAGGAAGCGCAGCGCGCATTCGCGCACGATGGCCGATTCGGGGACGTTGCAGATCGCCAGGGTGCGGCCCATGCCGAGCGCCCTGGCATGCTTGACCGAGGCCAGCGTATCGGCGGTTTCGCCGGATTGGGAAATCGCCACCACGAGCTGTTCCGGATTCGGCACCGAGACGCGATAGCGATACTCGCTGGCGATTTCGACGCTGCAGGGGATGCCCGCCAGTTGCTCGATCCAGTAGCGCGCGACGAGGCCGGAGTGGTAGCTGGTGCCGCAGGCCAGGATCAGCACCGAGCGCACGCCACCCAGCATTTCCGGCGCGGCGACGCCGAACAGGTTGGGGCTCAGGGTCTGCGCACCGCCAATCATTTCCAGCGTCGCCGCCAGCGCCTGCGGCTGCTCGAAGATTTCCTTCTGCATGTAGTGCGTGTAGTCGCCCAGCTCGACGTCGTCGGCCGAAAGCGTGCTTTCATGCACCGGCCGATCGGCGGGAACATCCAGCGCCGTACCGTCAGCGCCGACTATTCGGATCGCATCGCGCTTGAGCTCGGCGACATCGCCGTCCTCGAGATAGATCATGCGCCGCGTCACCTGCAACAGCGCCGAGGCGTCCGATGCCGCGTAGTTGCCATCCTCGCCGAGGCCCAGCAGCAGCGGCGCACCGTGGCGGGCGACGACGATGCGGTCGTCCATCTCCTGCAGCACGGCAATCGCGTAGGCGCCGATCAGGCGCGCGGTCGCCAGGCGCACCGCCGCGAACAAGTCGGGCGCCGATTTCAGCGTGTGCTGGATCAGGTGGGCGATGACTTCGGTGTCGGTATCCGAATTGAAGACGTAGCCAACGGAGAGCAATTCCTGCTTCAGCTCGGCGTAGTTTTCGATGATGCCGTTATGCACCACCGCCAGCCCGGCGGAAACATGCGGATGCGCGTTGCGCTCGGAAGGTACGCCGTGGGTGGCCCAGCGCGTATGGGCAATGCCGTGGTGCGCGACCTGCCCCTGCGCCTGCTGTGCAAGTTCGGCGACACGACCGACGCTGCGCAGGCGTGTCAGGGTCGGATTGAGCAGGGCCAGGCCGGCCGAATCGTAGCCGCGATATTCCAGCTTCATCAGGCCTTCGATCAGGACCGGGACAATGTTGCGCGCGGCAACGGCTGCGACGATGCCGCACATGGCTCAGTCCTTTTTCTGCGGTTTTGGGATCTTGACCGGCCGCTTCCAGCCGGGAATCGAGACCTGCCTGGCGCGCGAAACCGTCAGCTGGTCCGGCGGCGCATCGCGCGTCAGCGTGGTGCCGGCGCCCAGCGTGGCGCCGTGGCCGACGGTGACCGGCGCCACCAGTTGGGTATCGGAGCCGATGAAGACATCGTCCTCGATCACGGTGCGGAACTTGTTGGCGCCGTCGTAATTGCAGGTGATGGTGCCGGCGCCGACGTTGACCCGACTGCCGATGGTGGCGTCGCCGAGATAGGCCAGGTGATTGGCCTTCGAATGGTCGGCGATGCTGGAATTCTTCACTTCGACGAAATTGCCGATATGCACGTCGCGGCCGAGTTCGGTGCCGGGACGCAGCCGGGCGTAGGGGCCGATGGCGGCATCCGCGCCGACCAGCGCTTCGTCGATGTGGCAGAAGGGGGCGATCTTGGTGCCACTGCCGATGCGGCAGTCCTTCAGCACGCAGTTGGCACCAATAGTCACGCCGTCGGCGAGTTCGACGCGACCTTCGAAGACGCAATTGACGTCGATCGCGACATCGCGGCCGCATAGCAGTTCGCCACGCACGTCGATGCGCGCCGGATCGGCCAGCGTCACGCCGGCTTCCATCAGCGCTGCGGCGACATTGCGCTGATGCACACGCTCCAGCGCTGCGAGCTGCAGCTTGCTGTTCACGCCTTCGGTTTCCCAGGCATGGTCGGGATGCGCGGTCACCACCGGCATGCCTTCGGCGACCGCCAGCGCGACGATGTCAGTCAGGTAGTACTCGCCCTGCGCATTGCGATTGCCCAGCGTCGGCAACCAGCGCGCCAGCGCCACGGTGGGTGCGACGAGGATGCCGGTATTGATTTCGCCGATGGCACGTTCGGCATCATCGGCGTCCTTCTCCTCGACGATGCGCGTGACCTTGCCCGCGACACGGACAATGCGGCCGTAGCCATGCGGATCATCGAAATGCGCGGTGAGCAGCGCCAGGGCACCGTCGCCAGCCGCTTCAATCAGGCGTTTCAGTGTGGCGACGCGCGTGAGGGGTACGTCGCCGTACAGAACCAGGGTTGAAGACTTGGTCGGCGCTGACGCTACGGCGGCCGGCATGGCCTGCAGCACCGCGTGGCCGGTGCCGAGCTGGGGCTCCTGTCTGGCCCAGCTCAGGTCGGGCGCATCCAGCGCCTCACGCACCTGCTCGCCACCGTGGCCGTACACCACGCAGATTCGCGCGGCGCCGAGCTCGCGCGCCGCGTCGACGACATGTCCCAGTAACGGCTTGCCCGCCAGCGGATGCAATACCTTGGGCAAATCGGAGCGCATCCGCTTGCCCTGCCCGGCGGCGAGAATGACGACGTTCAAGGTACGCTCAACGCGGCAAGGTGGTGCAACCCATCAGGAACTGGTCGACCGTGCGTGCGCACTGACGGCCTTCGCGAATCGCCCAGACCACCAGCGACTGGCCGCGCCGCATGTCGCCGGCGGCGAACACGCCGGGCACATTGGTGGCGTAGGCCTGCTGGCCTTCGGTCGCCGCACTGGCATTGCCGCGAGCGTCCTTGTCGATGCCGAAGGCATCGAGTATGCCACCCACCGGATTGATGAAGCCCATGGCGAGAAAGGCAAAATCGGCCGGGATCTCGAATTCGGAACCCGGTACTTCGCTCATCTTGTTGCCTTCCCATGCCAGGTGCACGACCTTGATCGCTTTGAGCTTGCCGCGATTTGGACCATCCTGGTGGCCGACGAATGCCTTGGTGCCGATGGCCCAATCGCGGTCGCAGCCTTCGTCATGCGACGACGAAGTGCGCATGCGCAGCGGCCAGTAGGGCCAGGTCAGCGGGCCGTTCTCCTGCTCGGGCGGACGCGGCAACAATTCGATCTGGGTGATGCTGGCGGCGCCGTGGCGGTTGGAGGTGCCGACGCAGTCCGAGCCGGTATCGCCGCCACCGATGACGATGACATGCTTGCCGCTGACGTTGATCGGATTTTTGCTGCCTCCTGAGACTTCCTTGTTCTGCGGAATCAGGAACTCCAGCGCGAAATGCACGCCCGCGAGCTCGCGCCCGGGAACCGGCAGGTCGCGCGGGTTTTCGGCGCCGCCGGCAAGCACCACGGCGTCGAAATCCTTCTTCAGCTGCTCGGGACTGACAATCTTCTTCGCATCATTGATCACGCCCTTGGGCAGGACTGCAGCGGTGACCATGGCGCCGGTGACGAACTTGACGCCTTCCGCCTGCATCTGCGCCATGCGCCAGTCGATCAGCCGCTTGTCCAGCTTGAAGTCGGGAATGCCATAGCGCAGCAGGCCGCCGATGCGCTCGTTCTTCTCGAACACGGTGACGGCATGGCCGGCGCGCGCCAGCTGCTGCGCCGCGGCCAGCCCGGCCGGGCCGGAGCCGACCACGGCAATCTTCTTTCCCGTCTTCGTCGCCGCAGGCTGCGGCACCACCCAGCCGTTTTCGCCGGCCTTGTCGATGATGGCGCGCTCGATCGACTTGATGCCCACCGGGGTTTGCGGAATGTTCAGCGTGCAGGCCGCCTCGCAGGGTGCGGGGCAGATGCGGCTGGTGAATTCCGGAAAGTTGTTGGTCGAATGCAGCGTCTCGATTGCCTCGCGCCAACGTCCCTTGTAGACCAGGTCGTTCCAGTCAGGGATCAGGTTGTTGACCGGGCAACCGTTGTTGCAGAACGGAATGCCGCAATCCATGCAGCGCGCACCTTGTATCCGGGCCTTGTCATCCGTCAAATGCGGGATGAATTCGTGATAGTGAAGGACACGGCTCTCGGCCTTTTCGTAGGTCTCGGAAATGCGTTGAAATTCGAGAAATCCGGTGGGCTTGCCCATTACGCTGCCTCCGCAGGGCCGCCCCAAGAGGGCAGCAAGTCAATGTGTGGAAGTCTCCGCGCGGTTTGCGGCGACGGAACCAGAATCACCCCCTTCTTCGAGAAGGGGGGCGGGGGGAAGGCGCTCACTACGCTGCTTCCTTCAGCTGCGCGGCCGCGAGTTCTTTCAGGGCGCGGCGATATTCATGCGGAAAGACCTTGACGAACTTGCCGCGTGCCTTGGCCCAGTCGGCGAGCAAGGCCTTGGCGCGCGCGCTGCCGGACAGCCTGGCGTGCTGCTCGATCATCTGCCTGAGTTGCGCCTCGTCGGCCTGGTTGCGATGGCGCAGGCCGTCATCGGCCTGTTGCGCCTCGGGCAGCACCGGGTCGAGGGCGACCATGGCCGTGTTGCAGCGCTGCGCGAACATGCCATCTTCATCATAGACATAGGCGATGCCGCCCGACATGCCGGCGGCGAAATTGCGTCCGGTAAGGCCGAGCACGGCCACCGTGCCGCCAGTCATGTATTCGCAACCGTGATCGCCGGTGCCTTCGACCACCGCCGTAGCGCCCGAATTGCGCACGCAGAAGCGCTCGCCGGCGACGCCGCGGAAATACACGTCCCCGGCAATGGCGCCGTAAAGCACCGTATTGCCGACAATGATGTTCTCGTTGGGCACGCCGCGGAATGCCGCGGGTGGGCGCACGACGATGCGCCCGCCGGAAAGGCCCTTGCCGACATAGTCGTTGGCTTCGCCGGTCAGGTCGAGCGTGATGCCGCGGGCGAGGAAAGCGCCGAAGCTCTGCCCGGCCGTACCGGTGAACTTGATGGTAATGGTGTCGCCGGGCAGTCCCTCGTGGCCCTTGCGCTTGGCCACTTCATGCGACAAAAGGGTGCCCACGGTGCGGTTCTGGTTCCTGATGGGAGACTCGATGAGCACCTTGGCCCCGTGCTCGAGCGCCGGCGCCGCCTGCGCGATCAGGCCGTGGTCGAGCGCCTTGCTCAAACCGTGGTCCTGGGTTTCGCTGTGACGGGAGGAGACCCCGGCCACATCCGGCCGCCGGTAGAAAATTCGCGAGAAATCGAGTCCCCTGGCTTTCCAGTGATCGACGCCCTTCTTCATGTCGAGCAGGTCGGAACGGCCGATCAGCTCGTCGAACTTGCGCACGCCGATCTGCGCCATCCATTCGCGCACTTCCTCGGCAATGAAGAAGAAGAAGTTGACGACATGCTCCGGCTGGCCGGAGAAGCGCGCGCGCAGCACCGGATCCTGCGTGGCGACGCCGACCGGACAGGTGTTGAGGTGGCACTTGCGCATCATGACGCAGCCCTCGACCACCAGCGGCGCGGTGGCGAAACCGAACTCGTCGGCGCCAAGCAGGGCGCCAATCACCACGTCGCGACCGGTCTTCATCTGGCCGTCGGCCTGAACCCGGACGCGGCCACGCAAACGGTTGAGCACCAGAGTCTGCTGCGTTTCGGCCAGGCCCAGTTCCCAGGGCGTGCCGGCATGCTTGATCGAGGAGATCGGCGACGCGCCGGTGCCGCCGTCATGACCGGCGATCACCACGTGATCGGCCTTGGCCTTGACCACGCCGGCAGCCACCGTACCGACGCCGATTTCGGATACCAGCTTGACCGAGACGCTGGCCTGCGGATTGGAGTTCTTCAGGTCGTGGATCAGCTGCGCCAGATCCTCGATCGAGTAGATGTCGTGATGCGGCGGCGGCGAAATCAGTTGCACACCCGGCACCGAGTGGCGCAGGAAGCCGATGTATTCCGAGACCTTGTGGCCGGGAAGCTGACCGCCCTCGCCGGGCTTGGCGCCTTGCGCCATCTTGATCTGCAACTGGTCGGCATTGGCCAGGTATTCGGCGGTGACGCCGAAGCGGCCGGAGGCGACCTGCTTGATCGCCGAGCGCAGGCTGTCGCCGGCCTTGAGCGGAATGTCGCGCGCAATGCGGCTCTTGCCGATCACGGCGGCCAGCGTGGTGTCCGCCGCCAGCGTCTGGTAGCGCATGCGGTCTTCGCCCCCTTCGCCGGTGTTCGACTTGCCGCCGATGCGGTTCATGGCGACTGCCAGCGTAGTGTGGGCTTCGGTCGAAATGCTGCCCAGCGACATGGCGCCGGTGGCAAAGCGCTTGACGATTTCCTTGGCCGGCTCCACGTCATCGAGAGGGATCGCGGCGCCGGCCGACTTGATCTCGAACAGGCCGCGCAGGGTCATGTGGCGCACCCCCTGATCGTTGATCAGTTTGGCATATTCCTTGTAGGTTTCGTATTTGCCCGAGCGCGTCGCATGCTGCAATTTGGCGATTGCATCGGGCGTCCACATGTGCTCTTCGCCGCGTACGCGGAAGGCATACTCGCCGCCGCAGTCGAGCATGCTGGCGAGCACCGGATTGGCGCTCCAGGCGTCGGCATGCGTCATTAGCGCTTCCTCGGCAACTTCCTTCAGACCGATGCCTTCGACCTTGGTCGGGGTGCCGGCGAAGTAGCGATTGACGAGGTCGGACGACAGGCCTACGGCTTCGAATATCTGCGCGCCGCAATAGGACTGATAGGTCGAGATGCCCATCTTGGACATCACTTTCATCAGCCCCTTGTTGATGGCCTTGATGTAGTTCTTCTGGGCCTCATAGGCAGTAATCTTGCCGGGCAAGTCGGCAGCGATGGCGGCGATGCTCTCGAAGGCCAGCCAGGGATGGATCGCCTGCGCGCCGTAACCCGCCAGCGTGGCGAAATGATGCACCTCGCGCGCGGCACCGGTCTCGACCACCAGGCCGCAGGAGGTGCGCAAACCGATTTTCACCAGATGCTGATGCACGGCGGAACAGGCCAGCAGCGCCGGGATCGGCGCGCGGTCATGATTGACGCTGCGGTCGGAGAGAATCACCACGTTGTAGCCCGCCGTCACGGCTTGTTCGACGCGGGTACAGACCTGGTAAAGCGAGCTGCCCAAGCCGGCCGAACCCGCCGCTGCGGAGGTCGTGATATCGACCACGATGGGACGGAAGGTGCCGCGCGTGAGGTCGTCGATTTTTTTCAGCTTGGCCATGTCGGCCGGCGAAAGTATCGGCTGATGCACCTCGAGACGGGGGGTCGGCTCCGTCTCATCGACGCCCAGCAGATTCGGGTTGGGGCTGACCAGGGAAATCAGCGACATGACGATCTCTTCGCGGATCGGGTCGATCGGCGGATTCGTCACCTGGGCAAACAACTGTTTGAAGTAGTTGAACAGGGGCTTGGGCCGGTCCGACAACACCGGCAGCGGGCTGTCGTTGCCCATCGCGCCCGTGGCTTCCTCGCCCTGGGCTGCCATCGGCTCGAGGATGAACTTGAAGTCTTCCTGCGTGTAGCCAAAGGCCTGCTGCACCTTCAGCAAGGACTCGCTCGGCTTCGCCGACGACTTGATCTCGGGCAGATCATCGACGAAGTAGCGCGACTGTTCGATCCACTGCCGATAGGGCTTGGCGGTGGACATGGTGCGCTTGAGTTCCGCGTCGTCGATAATGCGGCCCTGTTCGAGATCGATGAGGAACATCTTGCCCGGCTGCAGGCGCCACTTCTTGACGATGCGCTCCTGCGCAATCGGCAGCACGCCGATCTCGGAAGACATCACGACGAGGTCATCGTCGGTGATAAGGTAGCGCGCCGGGCGCAAGCCGTTGCGGTCGAGGGTGGCGCCGATCTGGCGGCCATCGGTGAAGGCCACCGCGGCCGGACCATCCCATGGCTCCATCAGCGCCATGTGATATTCGTAGAAGGCGCGGCGCTCCTCGTCCATCAGCGGATTGCCGGCCCAGGCCTCGGGAATCAGCATCATCATGGCGTGCGCCAGGCTGTAGCCGCCCATCACCAGCAGTTCCAGCGCATTGTCGAAGGATGCGGAATCCGACTGGCCGTCATAGATCAAGGGCCAGACCTTTTCCAGGTCTTCGCCGAGTACCGGCGACGAGATGCCATGCTCCCGCGCGCGCATCCAGTTCACATTGCCGCGCAGAGCGTTGATCTCGCCGTTGTGCGCAATCATGCGGAAGGGGTGCGCCAGATCCCAGGTCGGGAAGGTATTGGTAGAAAAGCGCTGGTGCGCCAGAGCCAGTGCAGAAACCGCACGCGGGTCCTGCAGATCCAGATAGTAAGTGCCCACCTGATTAGCCAGCAACATGCCCTTGTACACGACGGTGCGGCAGGACATCGACGGCACGTAGAACATCTTGCCTTCGGGTAGCTTGAGCGCCTGGATGGAGTGGCCGATGGCCTTGCGCAGAATGTAGAGCTTTCTTTCCAGCGCATCCGCATCGGCAATGCCGCTGCCGGTGCCAATGAACACCTGGCGCACCACCGGCTCGAGATCCTTGGCCGCCTGGGCCAGGCCGCTGTTGTCCACCGGAACGTCGCGCCAGCCGAGCAGTACCTGCCCTTCGTAGCGAATCGCGCGTTCGATCACCGCCTCGCAGGAACGCCGACTGGCATCGCCGCGCGGCAGGAACACCATGCCGACGCCGTATTCGCCGGGTGGCGGCAGGGTCACGCCCTGCTGCGCCATTTCTTCGCGAAAGAAGCCATCGGGAATCTGGATCAGGATGCCGGCACCGTCGCCCAGAAGGGGATCGTAGCCCGTCGCACCGCGGTGTTCGAGGTTTTCAAGAATCAGCAGGCCCTGCTCGATGATGGCGTGGCTTTTCTGGTTCTTGATGTGGGCGACGAAGCCGACGCCGCAGGCGTCGTGCTCGTTAGCTGGGTCATAGAGACCCTGGCGCTGGGGGAGGACCATCATGTCTTTCCTCGGAAATGCGGCCGGCAAAAAGCCGGGGAAGCCGGCAAAAAAGCCGGGGTGATGCCACTCCCCGGCCTTGTATGTTCCGCCATACGCGGCGAATGGCCCAAATATACCGCCAAAAGCGGTCGAATTCAATACGCTGCAATGCAGCAAACGGAGTTCACAATTCGCCGACTGAGAACAGGCGACGGTGCTCCTTCATCGAATAGCGGTCGGTCATGCCGGCAATGTAGTCCGCCGTGGCGCGCGCGATGTTCTCTGCGGCCGCCATCTCCTGGTATTGGGGCGGCAGCAGACGCGGGTCAGCAACGAAGGCGCTGAACAAATCACTGATGATGCGTCGTGCTTTCGCCGTCATGCG
Source organism: Betaproteobacteria bacterium (assembly GCA_031389965.1). Classification (GTDB taxonomy): domain Bacteria; phylum Pseudomonadota; class Gammaproteobacteria; order Burkholderiales; family Rhodocyclaceae; genus Sulfuritalea. The sequence goes on along the minus strand of JANMTA010000521.1, from coordinate 12,628 downwards.
CAGCACCTGATAGTGTTGGTACAGGTGGTCGCGCAGAAAGACCTTGAGTGCGCGATTTTCGGCCTTCATTGTGTCGGTGAAGGCGATCAGCGGCGGTGCGGCGTGGACCTCTGCCAACGTGGCCGGAGCAGCAGCAGTAATCCGCTGTGCCGACTCGGCCAGCAAATCGGTGACCTGGGCATCGATCATGCGCCGTATGGTTTCGTGCACGCGGCGCCGGCCGGGCATGTGCGGGAACTCGGCATCGGCTTCGGCCGCATGGCGGGCGAAGAGAGTTACGCCTTCGAGTTGCTCCAGCGTCAGAAGCCCCGAGCGCAGGCCGTCATCGACGTCGTGGTTGTTGTAGGCGATTTCGTCGGCCAGGTTGCAGATCTGGGCCTCCAGCGACGGCCGACGACCTTCCAGAAAGCGCTGGCCGAGTTCGCCGAGTTCGCGCGCACGGGCCGGCGAACAGTGCTTGAGGATGCCCTCGCGCGTTTCAAACATCAGGTTGAGACCGTCGAAGGCGCCGTAGCGCTGTTCCAGGCGATCGACGATGCGCAGGCTCTGCAGGTTGTGCTCGAAGCCGCCGTGGCCCTGCATGCATTCGTTCAATGCATCCTGGCCGGCATGACCAAACGGGGTGTGCCCGAGGTCATGCGCCAGGGCGATGGCTTCCGTCAGGTCGTCATTGAGACGCAAGGCACGCGCGATCGAGCGCGCGATCTGTGCGACCTCGATGCTGTGGGTGAGCCGGGTGCGAAACAAGTCCCCTTCGTGATTGACGAACACCTGCGTCTTGTACTCGAGACGACGAAAGGCCGTGGAATGCACGATGCGGTCGCGGTCGCGCTGAAACTCGCTGCGTGCCTTTGGGCGTGGCTCTGCGACGAGGCGCCCGCAGCTGGTGCTGTCGTTGACTGCATACGGCACCATGTCAAACATGGCAGCAGTTTTCTATGGCTGCGACAATTTTTTCCTGCGGTGCATCGTTGCAGGTCACGGCTTCGCCGAGCGCCTTGAGCAGGACCAGGCGCAAAGTGCCGGCGACGACTTTCTTGTCGTGTGACATCAGCTCCAGATAGCGCGCGACACCGAGGTTCGGCCCGCGCACCGGCAAACCCGCAACTTGCAACAGCCTGCGCACCCGATCCACATCGCCGCTTGACAACCAACCCATGCGACGCGAGAGTTCGACTGCCATCATGGTGCCGGCAGCGACGGCCTCACCGTGCAGCCATTGGCCGTAGCCGGCGCCAGCCTCCATGGCATGCCCGAAGGTATGACCCAGGTTGAGCAGCGCCCGACCGCCTTCCCTGGCCGTCTCGAATTCATCGGCGGCCACGACCGCGGCCTTGTTGGCGCAGGAGTGCTCTATGGCATGTGCGAGAAGATCTCCGTCGCGAGCCAGCAGGCCCCCCATGTTGGCCTCCAGCCATTCCAGGAAGGGCAGGTCGCGAATCAGGCCGTACTTGATGACTTCCGCCATGCCTGCCGACAATTCGCGATCCGGCAGTGTTTTCAGGGTGTCGGTATCCGCCAGCACCAGCTTCGGCTGCCAGAAGGCGCCTATCATGTTCTTGCCGCGCGGATGATTGATACCGGTCTTGCCGCCCACCGATGAGTCAACCTGCGACAACAGGGTGGTGGGAATCTGGATGAAGGGTACGCCGCGCTGATAGGTCGCGGCGGCGAAGCCCGCGAGATCGCCGATGACCCCGCCACCGAGGGCAACGACAGTGGTGCTGCGGTCGCAGCGGGCGGCGAGCAGCGCATCGTAAATCAGGTTCAACGACTCCCATGTCTTGTGCGCCTCGCCATCGGGAAGAATTATCGGCGTCACGCCAACGCCGACTTTCTCGAGGCCGCCAACAAGGCTATCCAGATACAGTGGCGCCACGGTAGTGTTGCTGACGAGCGCGACTCGGGGGGTGCGCAAAAAAGGCAGTATCAGATCGGCACGGACGAGCAAACCACCGCCGATCAGAATGGGATAGCTGCGATCGCCGAGCGTGAGGCTCAGGCGGCGCATTGCTTTTGCAACTCCCGTTCCACCTGCTTGACCAGGTGGCTGATGCTGCCGCCCAGACTGTTGATGGTGATATCGGCCACTGCGCGGTACAGAGGATCGCGCTCTGTGAACAGCTCCTCCAGCTTCCTCATTGGATCGGCGACCTGCAACAAGGGTCGATTGGGATCCAGGCGGGTGCGCTCGAACAGCAGGCGTGGTGTGGCGTGAAGATAAACAACTATGCCACCCTGCTTGAGCGCAGCGCGATTTTCCGGACGGAGTACGGCACCGCCACCGGTGGCAACCACCAGGTTGGATTGCCTGCCCAGTTCGATGAGCACTCTTGACTCGCGATCCCGAAAACCCTGCTCGCCCTCGATGTCGAAAATCAGCGGAATCCGGACGCCGGTACGCGCCTCGATCTCGTGATCGGCATCGACAAAGGAGCGTTGCATGCGCCTTGCCAGCTGACGACCGACCGACGTCTTGCCCGCGCCTGGCATGCCGACCAGGTAAATGTTGTTGTCTGCACTCACGAACGGATTGTAGCAGCGCAGCCGCCGGAGGATGCCGTCCCTGGCGCTCCTGTTGGTGACGTATCCCAGCGGTGGGCAGGATTCCCATGTCGCGCGGCGACATAGCCCATCAGGGGATAACGTCCCCGCCTTCTGCGGGGACATAAAAACAAAGGGGCCGGCATGGGCCGGCCCCGGCTGACCGATTTGAACCCAGTCTATCGCTGCGTCAGTGCCTCGCTGATGATGCGCGGCGTAATGAAGATCAGCAATTCAGAGCGCGACTGGCTCTTCGTCGTGGTCTTGAACAGGTTTCCTACGTAGGGTAAATCACCGAGGAAAGGAACGCGGTCCTGGACCTGAAGATCGGATTCCCGCGCAAAACCGCCGATGACCACTGTTCCGCCATTTTCGACAATCACATTGGTGGTCACCGTGTTGGTGTCGAGGCTGCCGGTCGACGCATTGGTGATCGTGCTCTTGGCAATATTCAGATCAAGGCTTATGCGGTTGTCGGGATTGATGGAAGGCGTGACACCCAGAGTGAGGGGGGCCGAGAACGTCTGGTAGATCGGCAAGCCCGTGGTGGCATTTACTCCGCTGAGAATGGTTACCTGTTGGGTATTGTTGATCGTTGCCGCTTTGCGGTTCAGCGTGACGACTCTGGGCGAAGATACCGTCTTGTTGCGCGAATCAGCCTCCGCCGCCTGCAGTTCCAGGGCCAGCAACTTGCTCCCGGCGCCATTGAACAGCATCAGGCCGATATTGGCAGCCCCTGCCAACGCATAGCTGGGCTGGAATATATTGGTGGAGCGTGTCAGGGTCGGTGGATGGCCAGACGTTCCATAGGTATCGACATTGGAATAGCTTGTCGTGGTCCCCAAAGCCCCTCGGAGTCCGCCGCCGAACAGGCTGCGTCCGCCATCGCCCAGCATGGTGGCGTCAGCAAGCCGCAAGCGTACGCCCAAAGAACTGGCAAAGCCGGTAGACGCTTCGACAATCCGCGCCTCGATCATCACCTGCTTGGGTGGGAGATCCACATTCCGGATGACTTCGCGAATGGCCTCCACCACAACAGCCGTGTCCCGGACGAATATCTGATTGGTCGCGTCGTGCGCCGATATGCTGCCGCGCGCGCTGAGCATGCCCTTGGCTGAACCGGCGGAGGCGCCTGCCGCGGGAGCGCCTGCCGCAGGAGCCGGCGCACCGCCGGCGATACCGGCCGCCGGCGATACCACTCCGGCGACAGGGACCGTCGCACCCGTAGGCGCGGCAGCAGGAGAAAAGCTGCTGTTCACCAATGCAATGATATCGGCGGTCTTGACATAGTTGAGCTTGAACGTTTCCGCCACCAGCGGCGCAACATCGCTCGCCCGAGTGGCCTCGTCGGCGCTGTCCTGGTCCCGCTTTTGCAGTACGGCTCGATCACCGAACAGAATGATGTCATTGCGGACCCGCATCCCCGCGTTGACTTGCGCCATGATGATTTCAAGCGCTTGATCATAGGGAATGTTGTCAAGGTTTGCGGTGACCGTTCTGCCATTCAGCGAAGGGTCGACCAGCACATTCTTGCCGGAGATGTCGGCCAGAGTGCGCAAGACCATCGTCGCGTCGGCGCCGAAAAAGTTGATCGAAATCTTTTGCCCCTGCTGGCCAGTCTGAACCAACTTGTTGGCGTCATCCGCGGGTATCGGCTTGACTTCGATGGTCAGCTGGTTGTTTGCCAGATGCGCCTGGTGAAACCAGCGGCCGCGAGCATTGATGTCAAGGCGCGTCAGATTGCCGATCGCGCGCGAGGTCATCGTCGTTACCGGCGTGGCGAAGTCGTTGACGTCGCGGCGGTTCTGCAGGCGTTCGGGCAGTTCGACATCACGCAGTTCCACGGTTAGCCCGTTTCCCACGCGACGAATGTCGATCGGTACGGTGCCATCGGTCAGATCCACGATGATCAAGGCTTGGCCATCTTCACCACGGCGGAACACGATATCGCGGATGGCGGCAGTATCAGCCGCGGGGACCGATGTTCCTGCCGCAGTCGCCGGCTTGGTTTGCTGATAGACACTCGGCGCAGCTTCGTTGCTGGCCTGAACGCCCTGACCTTGCAGTTTGATGAAAAGAACGTCGCCGACTACCTCCGTAGAGAACTTGGTCGGCCGATACAGGTTCAGCACCAAACGCGTCAATTTGTCCGTCTGTATCAGATTCAGGCTCTTGAGATCGCCTTCCGCCACCTGTTGCGTGGACTGCCCGGACTTGTTGTCGGTCTCGGGAAAGTCGATTACCACCCGCGGCGGTTCAACGACGCTCCAGTTTCCCGGCAGTGCCTTCAGGGGTGCCGCCATCTGCACCTTGAGCAGGACTTGATCGCCATCTCGCCTGACCTGAATCTGCTTGATGGAGTTTTCGGCCGCTAGCGAAACGCCGGAAAGTCCAAGCCAAAAGCCGGCGAGTGCAAGCGCAGCAAGTTTTAAATTTCTCATCAACTTCCTCCTTCTTTCGGCACGATGAGCAGTTTCTCCTGCGCTACCCATGCACCGTTCGTATCCTTGACGGACTCAAGGACCGTAATGCCATCTCTGGTAATTGCCGTAATCTTGCCGAAGTTGCGACCCATGTATTCGCCCACGCGAACATGTTTCGGCTTGTTCGGCGGCGGCGTCTGAATCAGGGCATAGGGTACTGTTCCCGCCATTATCACGCCCATCACCTTGAGATCTTCGATGGGGAAAATTTCCAGCGGTTGCTGCGGTCGGGTACGATCCGGCGCTGTCTTGTCCGCCGCAGCCTCCTGCGTCACGACCTTGCCCGGAGCAAACGGTGCGGTGAGAGTTTCGGTTTCATAGGAGACAACCGGGAACGCGGTTATATCCGGCAGAGGAGCCACTTTGCCTTTCATGCCTTTGGCTTCCTCGCGCATCCACTGCCGCAGGTCCTGATGTTCTTCGGCAGCGCAGCCCAGCAACAGCAACGGCAACAGGAAAAGAAGTCCATGAAACTTCATTTCCGGGCTCCCTTGGCGGTTTGCTGGGCCTTCTTCTGGTTCGCCAACTCCGCTTCGTCAAGGTAGCGGAAGGTCTTGACCGTGGTTCTCAGCGCCAGAGTCGAATTACTTGGATTCGCGGTGACGCTTATATCATTCAAGGTAACAATCCGCGGCAGTTTGGCAATATCTCCCGTAAATGCCCCGATGTCATGGTAACTTCCGGAGAGGTTCAGGGTAATCGGCACCTCGGCATAGAACTCCCTCGGCCCCTCTCCACCCGGCTTGAATAACTCAACCGCCAAACCCCTGCTCTGGGCTGCCTTGTTGATGTCGACCAGCATGTCGCCCATCTCGGCCTTGTTGGGCAGCTGCTTGAGCAAGGCGCCAAATGAGCGGTCAATCTCGGCCAGCTGGCGACGGTACTCGTCGAGATTCACCGCCTGCCTCTTCTTGCCCAGCCAATCGTCCTTGAGCTTGACTTCCTGCTCTTTCTTGGCGTCCAGGTCCTCGAGCTGGACGCTCCATCCGATGGCACCAAATCCCCATGCGGCTGCCAGCAAACCGGCAAACAGACTGAACAGAATGACAATGCGCGGGGCCAGCGGCCACAGGCCTGGATCCTTGGGATCCAAGGTCTTGAAATCCATGGCCAATTGCTGAAAATCGATCAGCGGCGCCTTGGGTGCGGTCGGCTCAGGCTTGGCAGCGTGCTTTTCCGCCAGCTTTTCGGCGGCGGACTTGCGCTTGAACAAACCGGCAATCGAGGGTGGCAGGGCTGGTAGCATCATCATTTCTTCCCTGGCGCAGCAGTCTGACGGGAAATAAGCGTGGTAATGCTGAACGCATTGAGACGACGAATGCCAACCGCCTCGGCTTTGGTCTCGATCAGCGTCGAATTCTCAAGCAAGGGCGATTCGTCGAGATTGTTCATCAGCGTGGTTATTCGCGCATTCGACTGGGCATAGCCGGAAAGGGTGATTTTTTGTCCGGTTTGCACCAGGGTGCGCAAATAGATGCCCTCCGGAACCTGCTTGGCCAGTTCGTTGAACAGGTGGACTGTTTCCGTGCGGTTGGCCTGCAGCGCCTCGATGACCCGCTTGCGCGACAGCAGCGCGTTGGTCTGTTCCTGGATTTTCTTGATTTCGTCAATTTCCTTGTCCAGGCTGGCAATCTCGCGCTTGAGGAATTCGTTCGCCTCGTTCTGCAAGGTAATTTCACGATTGATCAACGAAAAACCGAGGAACCAGATCAATGCAGCAAGCACCGACACCAATCCCAGCAGGACATAGAACTGCTTTCGCCGCCCCTTGCGCTTCTCCTCGCGATGAGGAAGTAGATTGATCCGTATCATTGATCGAACTTCCTGAGAGCCAGTCCGCACGCCACCATCAGCGATGGCGCATCTGCAGCAAGCTGCTTGGCGCGAATGCGCGGCGATATCGCCATACCGGCAAATGGATCGGCCAGCAGGGTGTTGATATTGGTGCGCTGACCGACGAGTTCAGCAACACCGGGAACGAGCGCCGAGCCACCGGCAAGAATGATGTGATGCACCTCGTTGTAAGACGTGGACGTAAAAAAGAACTGCATGGCGCGGGCAACTTCCTGCGCCATGCCTTCAATGAAGGGATGGAGAATTTCCGCTTCATAGTTGTCGGGCGGCGTACCCGAACGCTTCAGATTCTCGGCTTCATCCGGACCCATGCCATAGGCGCGCATGATCTCTTCCGTAAGCTTGACTCCACCGAATGCCTGCTCTCTCGCGTAGAGCTGCTGGTCATCCTTCATGATGGTGATTTTCATGGCAGATGCGCCGACGTCCACCAGCGCTACGACCTGTCCCTCTCCCTCGCGGGGAAGCTGCTTGGTTACCAGTTCATACGCAGCCTGGCTTGCGTAGGCCTCGACGTCCATTATCACCGGCTTGAGCTCGGCCACTTCGGCAGCGGCTACGCGGTCTTCGACTTTTTCCTTGCGCGAAGCGGCCAGCAATACCTCGACATCATCCGGGCTTCCCGGCGCCGGACCGATCACCTGAAAGTCAAGATTGACCTCCTCCAGCGCAAACGGAATGTACTGATTGGCTTCCGACTCGACCTGGACCTCCATCTCCTGGTCACGCAGACTGGCCGGCAACGTGATCTTCTTGGTAATCACCGCAGCCGTGGGCAAGGCCATCGCGATAAATCGCGTAGAGGTGCCAAGTCGCTTCCAGCAACGCTGCAGGGTTTCCGAAACAGCCTCGATCGATGCCAGATTACCGTCCACCACAGCGTCTTTTGGCAAGAGCTCGATCGCATAGCGCTCAACCCGCGGCTGTCCCTTGCCGCCATCTACCAGCTCGACCATCTTGACCGCAGTCGAACTGATATCCACACCGATCAGCGGACGCAGCTTCGGGTTAAAGATCGACTTCAGGTTTGAAACATCGATCTGCAAAGGATTTCCCTTTAAAAATATTAAGTTACGAGCTATACAGATAATTTACTTCAGATGCTAGCAGCAACTATATCGACTGTAAAGCAAAATTATTAAGAACGGGCTGGAGCAGCGTGTCTCCGACACCACAGCTATAATTCCCCGCGCCGTCTTCCGCCCAGTCCATTCGTGCCCATTCCCGCCCTACCCGCCCCCGCCCGCTGGGTACTGTATTTCCTGCTCCTGATCGTCGGCGCCGTGTTAAGCGTGGCCGCTCTTGCCGGCATTGTGCTGATCCTCGCCTATCCACAGCTTCCTTCATTGGAAGTACTGACCGACTATCAACCAAAAATTCCCCTGCGTATCTACTCCAGCGATGGCCACCTGATCGGCGAATTCGGCGAGGAGCGGCGCAACTTTGCGTTCATCAAGGACGTCCCTGCCGTCATGACACAAGCGATTCTCGCGGCCGAAGACGAGCGCTTCTACCAGCACCCCGGCATCGACACACTGGGCGTATTACGCGCAGCGTATTCCAATTTCGTCGGTGGCGGCAAGCGCCAGGGAGCATCGACCATCACCATGCAGGTGGCACGCAACTTTTTCCTTTCCAGTGAAAAGACCCTGACGCGCAAACTTTACGAGATGTTACTGGCTTTTAAAATAGAGAACAATCTGGGAAAGGATCAGATCCTCGAGATCTATATCAACCAGATTTACCTCGGACAGCGGGCTTACGGCTTCTCCGCCGCCGCGCAGATTTACTATGGCAAGGCTCTGAAGGATGTCAGCATTGCCGAGGCGGCGATGCTCGCCGGATTGCCGAAAGCGCCTTCAGCCTACAACCCGGTGGCCAACCCCAAGCGTGCCCAGCTGCGCCAGCGCTATGTGCTGCGCCGCATGCACGAGTTGCACTTCATCGACGATACCCAATGGAAGTCCGCGCAAACCGAAGTCCTGCACATCAAGCGTGACGTCAACGACTTCGGCGTCCACGCCGAACATGTTGCCGAGATGGCACGCCAGATCGCCGTCGAGCGTTTTCCCGATGACGCTTACAACCGCGGCCTGCGTGTAATTACTACCATCAACCGCAGCGAACAGCAGGCCGCCTACCTTGCGCTGCGGCGCGGTGTCATGGATTACGACCGCCGCCACGGCTATCGCGGCGCCGAAGCCTACGTCGACGTCGACGTGAACGACATCAGCTCGGACCAGGACGAGGAACTCGAAGATCTGCTGACCGAGTTCGACGACAGTGACGATCTGCTTCCGGCCATCGTCCTCGAAGCCACCCCCAGGCAAGTGCGGGCCTATCTGCGCGGAGGCGAGGTGCTCAAGATCAGCGATGACGGCCTCAAGTTTGCCGCACGAATGCTGGATGACAAGGCGGCACCCAACAAGCGCGTGCGACGGGGCGCGGTAATTCGCGTGCAAAAAACCGACAAGGGCTGGCAGATCGTCCAGTTGCCCGAGGTCGAGGCGGCTTTCGTCGCCGCTAGCCCGGTTGACGGCGCGATCCGGGCGCTGGTCGGCGGTTTCGATTTCCATCGCAGCAAGTTCAATCACGTCACCCAGGCATGGCGTCAGCCCGGTTCCAGCTTCAAGCCCTTCATCTACTCCGCCGGCCTGGAAAAGGGTTACACCCCTGCATCGGTGATTCCCGACGAACCTGTTTCGATCTCGGCCGAAGAAACCGGCTCCCAGGCCTGGGAGCCAAAGAACTATGACGGCAAATACGAAGGCCCGATGAGCCTGCGCACCGCGCTGGCCAAATCCAAGAACATGGTGTCGATCCGCCTGCTGCGCTCCATCGGCACCCATTACGCACAGGACTATATAACCCGGTTCGGCTTCGATGCCGACAAGAATCCGCCTTATCTGACTCTGGCGCTCGGCGCCGGTGCGGTGACGCCGTGGCAGCAACTCGCTGCATATTCCATATTCGCCAATGGTGGCTACCGCATTGAGCCCTACATCGTGCGCCAGATCATCGATGACAAGGGCACCGTACTCGCCGCCATTCAACCCGCGCTGGCCGGCGACGAGTCGCTGCGCGCGATCGACGCGCGCAACGCATGGCTGATGGACAGCATGATGCACGACGTGGTGCGGCGCGGAACGGCGACGCGTGCCGCTACCGTGCTCAAGCGCAGCGACCTGGCGGGCAAGACCGGTACCACCAATGACTACATCGACGCATGGTTCTGCGGCTACCAGCCGACCGTGGTCGGCATCGCCTGGATCGGTTTCGATCAGCCCAAACGCATGGGCAACGGCGAAACCGGCGGGGCGGCCGCGCTGCCTATCTGGATCGGCTTCATGGAGCACGCCTTGAAGGGCGTTCCTGAAAGCTGGCAGGAAACCCCGGCAGGGATGGTATCGATCGTCGCCCATGATCCGTCGGGCAAGACCAGCAAGGAACTGATCTACAGGGAGCACCTGCCGCCCCCGCCCCCGGACGAAATCAAGGACGAAGAGAAGCAGGAGCCGGCCCCGGTGCACGATGCCAAGCCCAGGCTGGTGGAAAGGCCCGTTGGCGAAAAGCCGGCTGCGGATAAGCCGGCAGAGAAGAAGCCCTAGAGTTCGACCTTGACCCCTGCCTGTTCCGAGACGGTACGGGCCAGCGCCGCCAGCAGTTCCTCGCCATCGCGCGTGCCCAGCCAGCGTCCGCTTTCGGGCCGGAAGTGATACCCCCCCGACTTGGCCGCCACCCAGATTTCGCGTGCGGCACCGTGGCGGTTGACAATGATCTTCGAACCGTTCTCGAACTCGATCTCGATCACGCCGCCGGGCTTGGTTTCAAAATCGAAATCGGCCACGCCACTTTCGCTCGCCACTTCGAGCGCCGCCTCGATGCGTGCCAGTTCGGCGTCGGCCGCTACCATGAATTCCCGCTCATCCATTGCGTTTTACCTTCAGGGGACTAAAACAAAGTTTCAGTGCAGGCTAGCGTCGGCCCCGTCGACGTTAAGCGCAGCGGCCGCAACTAAAAGCGGCATAAAGGCCTGCCCCTCCCATCCGCTGCGCGGCCCACGGCAGGCATTGCACTGCCTGCCGGCTGCGGCGGCGCAACGCATGCGTTGCGAAACCCCGTCTCGCCCATTCCATTACGTTAAAGCAGGTGACAGGATACAGAATGTCGCTGGCGCTGCGCGCCGCATATACTTATGCCTCCAGTACTCAACTCCATGTCCCATGAACGCCATGCGCCCCCTGCCCCGCCTCGCCGCCCTGCTCACCCTCGCAGCCGCCGTTGCCGCCCTCGCCGGCTGCGGCACCAAGACCGCGCTCAAACTGCCGCCCCCGGAGAAACCCCCGGCTTCCGGCGCCGCCGCGCCGGCGCCGACTCCCGTACCCGCCACTATCGACAAAGGCTCCGGGTCCTACTGATGGGCCTGATCGCAATGGGCAAAGACGGGCTGCAGGTCGAGTCCGCCGCCTTGAGCGAAGTCGCGGCGCGTTTCGGCACGCCCTGCTACGTCTACTCGCGTGCGGCGCTGACCGCAGCCTATGCCGCCTACCGCGACACGCTGCAGGCCCACGGCCTGCTGGACCGGTCGCTGGTCTGCTACGCGGTCAAGGCCAATTCCAATCTCGCCATTCTCAGTCTGTTCGCCCGGCTCGGCGCCGGCTTCGACATCGTCTCCGGCGGCGAACTGGCCCGCGTGCTGGCCGCCGGCGGCAAGGCAGAGAAGATCGTGTTTTCCGGCGTCGGCAAGTCGCGTGCGGAAATGCGCACTGCGCTGGAAGCCGGCATCCACTGCTTCAATGTCGAATCGGCCAGCGAACTCGACCAGCTCAGCGAAGTAGCGGGCAGCGTCGGTCGCCGCGCGCCGGTTTCCTTGCGCGTGAATCCCGACGTCGACGCAAAAACCCACCCCTACATTTCCACCGGCCTCAAGACCGCCAAGTTCGGCGTGGCCTTTGGCGAGGCCTTCGACCTCTACGTCCGCGCCGCCTCCCTGCCGCATATCGCGGTGAAGGGCATCGACTGCCACATCGGCTCGCAACTGCTCGACCCGGCACCGGCGGCCGAAGCAGCGGACAAGGTACTGGCGCTGGTCGATCGCCTCGCAGCGGCGGGCATCGCGCTGGAACACATCGATCTCGGCGGCGGCATGGGCATCCAGTACCGCACCGGGGAACCGGCTCCATCGGCCGCCGACTACCTGGCGCCCATGCTGGCGAAACTGGCGGGACGGCGCGAGAAACTCGTGTTCGAGCCGGGCCGCTCGCTGGTGGGCAATGCCGGCCTCCTGCTGACCCGTGTCGAAGTGCTGAAGCCGGGCGAGGAAAAGCACTTCGCGGTGGTGGACGCGGCGATGAACGATCTGATGCGTCCGACGCTGTATGACGCCTGGCACGACATCGTGCCGGTGGCGAAAGTCGACGCTGACAACACGGCGAAAACGATGAGCTACGAAATCGTCGGCCCGGTCTGTGAATCCGGCGACTTCCTCGGCCACGACCGCGAACTGGCGCTGAATGAAGGCGACCTGCTGGCCATCCTCTCGGCCGGCGCCTACGGCATGGCCATGGCCTCCAACTACAACAGCCGGCCGCGCGCCGCCGAAGTCATGGTCGACGGCGATGCCATGCATCTGATCCGTCGTCGCGAGGAGATCACGGAACTGTTTGCCCTGGAATCGGTTCTGCCCTGATGCGAATCGCACTCCTCCCCTGGCTGGCTCTCGCAATTCTCACCGCCTGCGGCCAGAA
>JANMTA010000488.1:0-2082 GCA_031389965.1 Betaproteobacteria bacterium | reverse complement strand
TGAGGCGCCTGTGCGGCTTTTCGTGCAGGTCGCCTCGAACGCCGGGTTAGCGCACATTGGCACCAAATGCCCTACTTCCAATTTAAGTTCAACTTGCGATGCGACGCTGCGCAATCACGCAAATAGAGATTGATGAGACTTTGGTATGGAATACCAACCTCCTCGGAAATGGATTTGAAGTAATCAATGGCGTCCCCATCGAGACGGATCGTGATCTGCTTCTTCAACTGCGAAACGTATGGGTTCTTTCTGGCGTTGGAGAAATTGTATTCTTTGCGCATGGGACACCTATTACGAATAGAACTTGGATTCCCTGGTCGACGCTTTCCGCGCGGAGATGATTCGGATAACTCCACCTTCGTCTCGGTAGCAGTGGCAAACAACCAGGAGCCTAAGCGCAGAACTCAGACCAAGCAAAATCAGACGTTCCTCATCTTCGGAATGGTCGGGGTCGTCAATCAGCTTGGCACGCTCATCGAAGAATGCGGACTTCGCTTCCTCGAAGCTCACGCCGTGCTTCTTAAGATTGGCCGCAGCCTTTCGTTCGTCCCAGTCAAAGATCAGTGCGCTCATGCGAAGAGTGTAGTTACAATGTAATTATTTTGCAAGTAGGGATGGCGGCACCGATATGGGCGCTACGTCTGAAATCACCGGGCTGCGCGGCTTCTTGCGCAGCTCCGGTGGATTGATGGGCATCGGCCAGCAAGAACAGGCACTGCCCGAAAAGTCGGCGCTGGCGATACGGCGGTGGCGCAAGGCACGACAGATTGGTTACGCATAACGTTTGGGCGCGGAGTGGTCAGTCCCATCGACCGGATGGGTGGTTTGCCTTGACAAGCGCAGCATGTTAAATACACTGTACGTATGATTAGTTTTGAGTGGGATGCCGCCAAGGCCAGGGCAAATGTTCGCAAACATGGAGTCGCTTTCGAGGAAGCCCAATCGGTTTTCTACGATGAATTCGCCATCCAGTTCTTCGACGAGGAACATTCGGCCGGCGAAGAGCGCTTCCTGTTGCTGGGCATGAGCACGGGTGCTCGGCTGTTGCTGGTCTGCCACTGCGAGCGCGCAGCGGGAGACATTATTCGAATCATTTCCGCGCGCAAGGCCACCCCACGCGAAAGCGCCTTTTACGGAAGCGAAGCGCCATGAAAAGCGAATACGACCTGTCGCGCATGAAATCGCGCCGGAACCCTTACGCCTCGAAACTCAAGAAGCCGGTCACCATGCGCCTGTCCGAGGATGTGGTCACTTATTTCAAGGGCATGGCGGCCGAGGCCGGAGTGCCCTACCAGACCCTGATCAATCTCTACCTGCGCGATTGCGTCACCCAGCATCGCCAGGTGCAGATCGCCTGGCCCGCCAAGTAGGCGTGCTGCGCCCGTCCGTCTGCCTGTCAACAACGCGCCCCGATAGTTGATGCCGCCCTGGCTTGCCGCGCTGTTCACCCGGCGCATGCTGATCTGCGTGTTCACCGGCTTCTCGTCCGGCCTGCCGCTGTATCTGCTGTTGAACCTGGTGCCGGCCTGGCTGCGCTCGGAGGGCGTGGATCTGAAGACGATCGGCCTGTTCGCCCTGATCCAGTTTCCCTACACCTGGAAGTTCCTCTGGTCGCCGCTGCTCGACCGCTATGCGCCGCCCATTGGTGTCCGTGGCCGCCGCCGCGGCTGGATGCTGATCACGCAAATCGGCCTGCTGGCGGCGATCGCTTCGCTCGGCCTGTTCGCACCGGGCAGCGAGATCGTGCCGATCCTGTGGCTCACCGCGGCGGTGGCCCTGCTCTCGGCCACGCAGGACATCGCGCTCGATGCCTACCGGCGCGAGATTTTGTCCGAGGCCGAACTGGGCCTGGGCAACTCGGTGCATGTCAATGCCTACCGCATAGCCGGGCTGGTGCCGGGCTCCTTGTCCTTGATCCTGGCCGACCGCCTGCCCTGGCTGCAGGTTTTCGTCATCACCGCGCTGTTCATGCTGCCCGGCATGCTGCTGGCGCTGTTCGCGCGCGAGCCGGATGTCGCCGGCAACGCGCCGAAGACCTTGCGCGACGCCGTGGTGGAACCCTTCCACGAGTTCATCAACCGC
>JANMTA010000457.1:0-9012 GCA_031389965.1 Betaproteobacteria bacterium | reverse complement strand
CAAAAAGCCGGGTTCGAGCTGCCCTCCGTATTTGCCGAGCCGAGGCTGGAGCTGGAAGCCTTTGCCGCCACGCTGGCCTGGTCCTTCGCTGCCGACGGTTTGCGCGTGAGTCTGCAGAAAGCCGCGTTCCACAACAAGGATGCCGCCGGCGAAGCCAGCGGCCACTGGCGCGCCCTGAGCGAGGGCCCTGGCCAGCTCGAACTCGACGGCCGTCTCACGCGCGGCAGCGGTGACGCCGTCTGGCGCTACATGCCGCTGGCGGTGGGCAAGGATGTGCGCGACTGGTTGCGGGTGGCGATCGTCGGCGGCAAGGCCAGCGACACGACGCTCAAGCTGCGCGGCGACCTGCGCCAGTTTCCCTTCCGCGACGGCAAGGGCGGCGTGTTCGAGGTACGCGGCAAGTTTCGCGACGCGACGCTGCGCTACGCCGGCAGCTGGCCGGAGATCAACGACATCGCGGGCGAACTGCTTTTCTCCGGCCAGCGCATGCTGATCACCGGCAACAGCGGCCGCATTTTCGGCGCCGGCCTGCGCGACGTGCGCGCCGAGATTGCCGATATCGAACAGGCCGAGGAACTGCTCACCGTGAGCGGCAAAGTCGCGGGGCCGACGGCGGATTTTCTGCGCTTCGTCGAGGCCAGCACGCTGGGCGAGCGCATCGACCATTTCACGCAGGAGATGCAGGCAGAGGGCAACGGCGAGCTGGATCTCAAACTCAGCCTGCCCTTGCGCAAGATGGGCAACTCCAGAGTTGACGGGCTTTTTCGCTTCGACGCCAACCGCCTGACGGTAGACAGGAATTTCCCGCCCATCACCGAAGTCCGCGGGGCTATGCGTTTTTCCGCCGATCAAATCGAGGCGCGAGGCATTCGTGGCCTGTTGCTGGGCGCTCCGCTCAGTGTCGACGTAAAGACGGCAAGCGACGGCGGCGTTCAGATCAATGCCGCAGGAGAATACAGCGTCGCGGCACTGCGGCAGCAGCTTCCCTACTCTGCCGTGCTGGACCATCTGGCGGGCAGCGCGAAATGGACTGGCAGCGTGCGTCTGAAGAAGAAATCGGCAGAGATAAAGCTGGCCTCGAATCTGGTCGGGCTTTCATCCAGCCTGCCTGAGCCCTTCAACAAATCGGCCGCGGATGCAATGCCCTTGAGTTTCGAGCGCAAGCTATTGCCCGCTGCCGCGGCACGCAGCGGGACGAGAGCCGACCCGGCAACCACCGCTACGCGCGGTGTGCCGGCCAAAGTGCCAGCCGCCGTTCTACCGACACCGCCCGCAAGGGATACCGCCTTCGGCTCGGCCGCAGGCATCACTCCCGGCCCGGCGCAGGACATGATCGACGTCAGCATCGGTCACGCCTGGCGCTTGCAACTGGTGCGCCGTCACGATAGCAGTCAACCGGTGATCACGCGCGGCGTGGTCGCAATGGGCGATATCAATCGAGACATGCCGGAACGCGATCTGCTTGTCGCCGTCGATCTGCCGCGCATCAATGTCGATGCCTGGCGCAACCTTTGGCCGAATCAAGGCAGCGGCAATGATCAAGTCGGACCGGTGCTGCCGACCTTGCCCGCACTGCTGTTCGATTTGCGCACGGCCGAACTTACGCTGCAAGGCAGAAGCTTTCACGATGTACGCATCAACGGCAGCCACCCGGACGGCGCGACCAGCACCCGCTTCGAATTGAAAAGCCGGGAACTGGCCGGCAACTTCGAGTGGGATGGCGCCGGCAGCGGCAAACTGACCGGCCGCATAGGCCAGTTCTCGATTCCGGAATCGGCCGCCACGCCGGCAGCGCTGCAGGCCAAGGCCAGCGAAGTCATGGATCGCTTCCCCGCTCTCGACATCACGGTCGACCAGCTCTCGTTCAAGGAACGTCCGCTCGGCACCGTGCGCATTGCAGCCGAAAACAAGGACGGCTACTGGAACACCAGGATCGACGCGAAGAACGACGACGGTACGCTGGAGTCCACCGGCCGCTGGCGGCTCAGTGCCACCGAGCCGGATACCCGCGTCGAATTCAAGCTCAGCGCCAGGAGCATCGAAAAGTTCATGGCGCGCGCCGGCTACCCGGATACGGTGCGGCGCGGCAGCGCCAACCTGACCGGCAATCTGTCGTGGAGCGGCTCGCCGTTCACGATCGCCTATCCGACACTCACCGGCAGCCTGAAGCTCGATGCCTCAAGCGGCCAGTTCGTCAAGCTCGAACCCGGTGTCGGCCGCCTGCTGGGGGTGCTCAGCCTGCAATCCCTGCCGCGCCGCATAACGCTCGATTTCCGCGATGTCTTCAGCGAGGGCTTCGCCTTCGACAGCATCACCGGCCAGTTCGCCGTAACGCGCGGAATCCTGGATACCAAGGACCTGCAGATACAGGGGCCGTCGGCAAAAATCCTGATGAGCGGCGCCGTCGATCTTGCTGCCGAAACCCAAAACCTCAAGGTCCGCGTGCAACCGGCGGTCGGCGACTCGATTGCCATCGGGGCCATGATTGCCAATCCGGTCGCCGGCGCAGTCGTCTGGGCGGCGCAAAAGCTCCTCAAGGACCCTCTCGATCAAGCCTTCGCCTTCGAATACGCCGTGACCGGAAGCTGGGCTGACCCCAAAGTGGAAAAGATCGGGCAACCGCCGCCCAAGACCGGGGAGGAA
This sequence comes from Betaproteobacteria bacterium, assembly GCA_031389965.1. GTDB lineage: Bacteria > Pseudomonadota > Gammaproteobacteria > Burkholderiales > Rhodocyclaceae > Sulfuritalea. The sequence continues at coordinate 6,369 of JANMTA010000457.1, read as the reverse complement.
ATGAAATGAACGACTTATCCCCCACCCCCTTTTCCATGAAAAGGGGTGACTACGGCTCGCTGTGCTCGCAGGGTTTTGGAGTGGCTGCCTTGGGGCGGCCCGGCGGCAAGCCATGAAACTTGCCGCAGTACAGATGATTTCCGGTCCTGACGTGGCGCCCAATCTCGCCACTGCCGGCCGGCTGGTTGCCGAGGCCGCCGCGGCTGGCGCTCAACTCGTTGCCCTGCCCGAGTACTTTCCCCTGATCGGCGCCACGGATGCCGACCGCCTGGCGGCACGCGAGGTCGATGGCGACGGTCCGATCCAGGATTTTCTTGCCGCAACTGCCCGCCAGCACGGCATCTGGCTGGTCGGCGGCTCGATTCCGCTGCTGGCGCAGGACCCCGGCAAGCTGCGCAACAGCTGCATGGTCTTCGACCCGCAGGGAAAACGCGTGGCGCGCTACGACAAGATCCATCTGTTCGGCTTCACCAAGGGCGACGAGTCCTACGACGAAGCCGCCACCATCGAACGCGGCGATCAGATAGTGGCCTTCGATTCGCCGCTGGGACGCATCGGCCTTGCAATCTGCTACGACCTGCGCTTCCCGGAACTTTTCCGCGCTCTCGCTCAGTTACCAAACCCGGTGAATCTGCTGGTGCTGCCCGCCGCCTTCACCGAGACCACCGGCCGCGCCCACTGGGAATTGCTGCTGCGCGCCCGCGCCGTGGAAAACCAGTGTTATGTTCTGGCTGCGGCACAAGGCGGTCGTCACCCGAACGGGCGCATGACCCACGGCAACAGCATGGTCATCGACCCCTGGGGCGAGGTGCTGGCGCGCATGGACAAGGGCGAGGGCGTGGTGATTGCTGAACTTGACCGGCAAAGACTGGTCGATACCAGAACCAGCCTGCCGGCCCTGAAACACCGCATACTGTAGGACTTCAAAGGATCCCCGCATGAACGCGCCCGTGAACCCCATTCCCCACTTCGAAATCGCCGAGCAGACCCTGCTCAAGCCCCACGGCCTGGCGCCGCACCAGCTCGAGCGCGTCTTCGGCCAGCTGTTCGGCAACCACGTCGATTATGCCGACCTGTATTTCCAGTACGCCCGCTCCGAAGCCTGGAGCCTCGAAGAAGGCATCGTCAAGTCGGGTAGCTTCAACATCGAACAGGGCGTCGGCGTGCGCGCCATTTCTGGCGAGAAGACTGCCTTTGCCTATTCCGACGACATCAGCCTGGCGGCGCTGAAGGCAGCCGCCAACACCACCCGCGCCATTGCCGCGGCCGGCGCCCAGCGCCTTGCGCCGATGCTGCGGCGGAGCAAGCAGGCGCCGGCACTCTACGCCGGCAACGATCCGATCGCCTCGCTCGACGATGCCGCCAAGGTGAAACTGCTGGAGCGGCTCGAAGCCATGGCGCGCGCCGCGGATCCGCGCGTCAGGGAAGTCATGGCCAGCATCGCCGGCACCTGGGAAGTGGTGCTGGTGGCGCGTTCCGACGGCCAGATGGCGGCCGACGTGCGGCCGCTGGTGCGCGTGTCGATTTCCGTGATCATGGAAGAAAAAGGCAGGCGCGAGCAGGGTTCCGGCGGCGGCGGCGGTCGCTTCGACTACGCCTATTTCAGCGATGCCGTGCTGCATGACTACGCCACGCGCGCCGTGCATCAAGCCCGCGTCAATCTCGCCGCCAAACCGGCGCCGGCCGGCGAGATGACCGTGGTGCTGGGCCCGGGCTGGCCCGGCATCCTGCTGCACGAAGCCGTCGGCCACGGCCTCGAAGGCGATTTCAACCGCAAGGGCAGCTCGACCTTTGCCGGCCGCATTGGCCAGCGCGTGGCCGCAAAAGGCGTCACCGTGGTCGATGACGGCACGATTGCCGACCGGCGCGGCTCGCTGACTGTGGACGACGAAGGCAACCCGACGCAGCGCACCGTCTTGATCGAGGACGGCATCCTGGTCGGCTATCTGCAGGACACGCTGAATGCCCGCCTGATGGGTGTGCCCGTCACCGGCAACGGCCGCCGCGAATCTTTCGCCCACCTGCCGCTGCCGCGCATGACCAACACCACCATGCTGAATGGCAGCCACGATCCACAGGAGATCATCAAGTCGGTGAAGAAAGGCCTCTATGCCGCCAACTTCGGCGGCGGCCAAGTCGATATCACCAGCGGCAAGTTCGTCTTCTCGACGGCCGAAGCCTACCTGATCGAAAACGGAAAAATCACTGCCCCGGTCAAGGGTGCCACGCTGATCGGCAGCGGCCCTGAAGCCATGCTGCGCGTCGCGATGATCGGCAACGACATGGCGCTCGATTCCGGCGTCGGCACCTGCGGCAAGGAAGGCCAGAGCGTGCCGGTCGGCGTCGGCCAACCCACCGTGCGCATCGATGGGCTGACGGTGGGCGGAACCGGCTAAGCGGCGACCTCGACCCGGTCGCGGCCGCTTTCCTTGGCGCGCCGCAGCGCGGCATCCGCACGCGAAATCAGTCCGTCAAGCGATTCTTTAGGCAACATCCGGGCTACGCCGCAACTGAGCGTCACGCCCTCGCCCGTCTGCAGCCCACTGCCGATCGCCACCAGTTCGCGCAAGCGTTCGGCAATCGGCAGGGCATCTTCCAGGCTGGCCTGCGGCAGCAGGATCACAAATTCCTCGCCGCCATAGCGTGCGATCAGATCCTGTGCCCGCAGGCCGTCGGCGAGGCGGCTCGCCATGCGGCGCAGAACGGCATCGCCGGTAAGGTAACCAAACCGGTCGTTGAAGCCCCTGAACAGGTCGATATCGGCAATCACCAGGCACAGCGGCTTTTCATCCCTCTCGCAGCGTGCCATGGCGCGCGGAAAAGCGTCAAGCAGCCAGCGCCGGTTGTGAATCCCGGTGAGCGCATCGACGCTTCCCGCTTCCTCGAATTCAAGGCTTCGCGCCTGCATGGCCACCAGTGCCTGGTTGCTGTCGCGAACGCGGCCTGTGATGATGGCCAGAAGGTTGCGCGCCACGTCGTGGGAGCAATCCACCAGGGACCAGACCACCTCGTGCGGTATGGCCAGAACTTCAGTGTTCTGCGCCGCCAACACCAGAGCCGAAGCCGACTGACCATCGAGCAGCGACATCTCGCCGACGCAGTCGCCACCGCCAAGTACGGCTTGCGCGGGCATGTCGCGACCCTGCAGATAAACGCGCAACTCGCCACCAAGAATCAGGTACAGGTGGCTATTGGCTGCGTCCGCTTCGAACAGGTGATCGCCGCGCTCCAGTTTCCGCAGTTCGCAGCGTTCGAAAAGGTGTTCCACGCTTTCGAGGCTGACATTGGCGAACAACCTGGCGTGTTCCAGATGCTCGCGAAGTAGGTTGTCGATCATTGCGGTACCTGCTATTCCTCATTACAGAAAGCGCAGCATAAATCAAATAGCCTCAAGCTTCACATCACTGTTTCTCAGCGTAGGCGTAACCGAGTTCCGTGACCTCGCGCCGCATCACTTCCATGGCGGCGGGGACTTGTTGCGGCGCCCCGCGCACACCGAGTTCGACGTGGCGCCCGACTTCGACCGAACCGAGAAAGGGCAGGCTGAACACCTTGAGCCCCGGGTAGTCGGCCTCGATTTTCAACATCAGCGGCGTCAGCGCGCTCTCGATGCCCTTCCAGACCAGGATCGCCGCCTCCGCCGACGGCCGCCGGTTGAAGCGATCGGCATAACAGGTGTCGAGCACCCATTCGATCATCGGCCAGGCCATTTGCGGAAAGCCGGGCACGAAGTGGTGGTCGCCCCAGGAAAAACCGGGAATGCGGTTGAAGGGGTTGGGGATGATGCGGCTGCCGGCGGGAAAGCGCCCCATGTCGAGCGCATAGTCGCTGATTTCGCGTCCGATCTCGGCATAGCGGCCGCGAATCTCGCCTTCGGCGTCCGGATGCAGGACGAGGTTGCTCCCGGCAGCGGCGGCTGCCGCCTGCCGCGTATGGTCATCCGGCGTGTTGCCGATGCCGCCGCAACTGAACACGATGTCGCCTTCGGCGAAAGTCCGGCGCAGGGTTTCGGTCAAGCGCGCCCGGTTGTCGCCGGCATACAGGGCCCAATCCAGCGTCAGTCCGCGCGCGGCGAGCAGTTCGACGATTTTGGCGAAATGCTTGTCCTGGCGCCGGCCGAGCGTGATCTCGTCGCCGATGATGATGGCGCCGATGCCTCGTGAATCACCGTTCATAAAACCACGCCTCCCTCCTGACGCCGGCGACGCAAGGCCGCCAGCCCGAGATGCACGAAGACCAGCGCCGCAAACGCCGGCGCCAGCAGATTGAGCACAGGCACATGCGCCGCGGCCGACGTGGCGAGTCCCGCCATGTAGAAACGACTGCGGTTCTCGCGCAGCAACCGCTGCATTTCGCTTCTGCTCGCATGCTCGGCCAGCGCATCGAAGCGGAATGTGCGCTGGTTCAGCCAACTGCCCCACAACAGCGGCAAGACCAGCAGCGCGCCGGGGATCAGCAGCAATGGCAGCATCACCGTGCAACCGACAAGGAAAATCGCCCCGGCCCAGAGTGTGTTGCCCAGGCTGCCCCAGAACACGTTCTCGCCGTGGCGCCCGAGATCGGGGTAATCATGCGCCGCCACCAGGTTGATCAGGCGCGGCAGGGCAAACACGGCCACCAGCAGGATGGCAGTGATATACGTCAGCGAGGCGAAGGCCGCCAGCAGCAGGAACACCGCCGCCCACTGCGCCACCCACTCCCAGCCCGCCCAGGGCAGCTCCGGCACGATGCGCTCCATCAGCGCGACGCCATGCGCCCATACCGCGAAGCCGATGGCGACCCACAGCAGCAGCGCCGCCAGCGGCGGCCACAAGGCCTGCCACAGCACTTCAGGTCGCGCCAGGTCGCGCAAGGATTTTGTAAACGCGGCAAACACTTCAAGCATGGCTATCTTTCTTCGGTACTGATCATTTATGTTGCCGACTATCCCACATCTTCTGCAGGCGCTTGACCGAGACCGGCGAAGATGTCTTGAGTTCCTGCGCGAACAGCGCGACGCGCAACTCTTCGAGCAGCCAGCGGAACTCATCGAGGAAGGCATCAGCCTGCTGGCCGGATTTGAGCATCGCATTGCGTTCGCGCTCCCAGGGCTTGCCCAGCATCTGCCAGTCTGCCATCAGGCGGGTATCGCGCGCCGGATCGCTGCGCGCCTTTTCCAGGCGCAGGCCGATCGCCTTGAGGTAGCGCGGGTAGTGCTGCAGGCGTTCGAAGGGCGTGACGGCGATGAACCTCCTGGGCATGAGTTCGGCCAGTTGCGCAGCGATGTCGGCGCAGGCCTGCGGGAAGGCCTTCTGCAGCGAGGCCAGCTTCTTCGCCAACACGGCGTGTTCGCTCAGGATGTTGCCGAGCAGACGCAGGATCTCCTGCGCCACCAGCAGGATACGGCCGCGCGCCGCCTCGCGCCGTGCCGCGAACGCCGACTCCTCGGCAGGCAGCGGATCCATCAGGCAGGTGCGCTCCAGCGTCACCGCGATGAGTTGTTCGCGCAACTCCTTCTCGGTGCCCGCATTTGGCCCCATGACCATGAACTGCAGCGCCAGCTCGCGCAGGCCCGGCAGCTTCTCGATGGCCTTGACCTGGGCCGCGAGTTGCAGCGCGAACAGCCGCGCCATGCCGCGGCGGTGCTCGGCGCGCGCCTTGTCCTCGGTATCGAATGCGGTGAGCCTCACGCTCTCGCCCATGTCGACCAAGGCCGGGAAACCCACCGTGGTGCCGGCGCCGACTTTCACCTCCATCAGTTCCGGCAAGGCACCGAAGGTCCAGGCGGTGAAGCCCGATGCATCGCCGGTCACCGCTTCGTGCTGCACTTCCGCAGCGGCATAGACCTGTTCGACGCGGTCGCGATAGTCGGCACGCAGTTCGGCCAGGTTGCGCGATATCGCCAGCGTGCCGCCATGCTCGTCGGTGAGGCGGAAGTTCATGAACAGGTGCGGCCGCAATTCGCCGCTGCGGAAGGCGTCGAGCGGCAGCTTCATGGCCAGGTGCTCCTCGGCGGCGCGCGTCAGGGCGCGCACCAGCGGCTCGTCGCGATCAGGCTCGGCCGCGCAGAAGTTCGTGGCAAACTCGTCGAGAGGTTGCAGGCGATGGCGGTACTTCTGCTGCAGGGTCTTCAGCAGCGCGAGGATTTTTTCCTTGAGCAGGCCCGGCACCAGCCATTCGCAGCGATTCGCCGGCAACTGGTTCAGCGCGGTCAGCGGCAAGATCAGCGTCACGCCGTCATCGGCCGCTCCCGGATCGTGGTGGTAGCTCAGCCTGAAACCGCGGCCGCGATGCATGAGCTCCGGCGGGAAGGCGTCGGTGGTGATGCCCGCCGCCTCGTGGCGCATCAGCTGCTCCTTCTCCAGGCAGAGCAGTTTCGGGTTCGCGCTT
>JANMTA010000232.1:0-3612 GCA_031389965.1 Betaproteobacteria bacterium | reverse complement strand
CCTGTCGCGCTACGAGAACGATGCCGACATCGCGGCCGACTACATCGTGGTCGAAATGGCCAGGGCCATCCTCGGCCCGGACTGGCTGCGGGACTATGTTCGCGCCGCCAACAGCGGCGGCATCGAGCGCGTATTGCTGTGAGCGGCGTAGCAGGGGCCCCGCGCAACGGGGATGCGTGCCCGAGCCGACCGCGCAGGACTTGGAATTCCACGGACAATGCGGAGCCGAGGCTGTAAGCGCCGCAGGTGGCCAGCCTGCCGTGCCGCTAGCCCATCTTTCCCAACTGGCGACCTGTAAATGCGATTTTTGAGGTGACTGCGCCGCCAAGTCATTGAAGTGTCGAAGGTGGATTGCAAGAAACGCGTGTAGTGGAGACCTTGGTCCTTGCGGCCGGTATGCGCTGCACATAGACTCGGCCGCATGTTTCTGCGCTGCAATCGACGAACGAAGGACGGCAAGACGCACGACTACTGGAGCGTCGTCGAGAACCGCCGCCTTGCCGATGGCCGCATCGTGCAACGGCAAGTGCTCTACCTGGGCGAGATCAACGCCAGCCAGCGGGAGGCATGGCGCAAGACGATCGAAGTCCATGACGAGGGAACACGGCGGCAGGTAGCGTTGTTTCCGGCCGGAGCGATGCCCGACGATGATTCCCGAGCAGTGGGCATCCGGCTGGACCAACTGCGACTCGAACGGCCGCGCCAATGGGGCGCCTGCTGGCTGTCGTGCGTCCTGTGGCAGCAACTCGACCTCGATGCCTTCTGGTGCGCGCGGCTGCCCCCATCGCGCGAGGGCACGCCGTGGCTGCGCGTGCTGCAAACGCTGGTCACCTACCGGCTGATCGATCCCGGTTCCGAATGGCGACTGCATCGTCACTGGTTCGATGCCAGCGCCCTGGGCGACCTGCTCAATGTCGACTTTGCCGTGGCCGAGAAGAACACGCTGTACCGTTGCCTGGACAAGCTGGTGGCGCACAAGGACGACCTGTTCAAGTTCCTGTGCCGGCGCTGGGGCGAGTTGTTCGGGGCCCAGTTCGACATCTTGTTGTATGACCTGACGAGCACCTACTTCGAGTCCGATGTCGAACGCGGTGCGCAAGACAAGCGGCAATACGGTTACAGCCGCGACAAGCGCTCCGACTGCCGCCAAGTGGTGATTGCGCTGATCGTCACCCCGGAGGGCTTCCCGCTGAGTTATGAAGTGCTGGCGGGCAATACCGCGGACGCGACCACGTTGAGCGGCTTCCTGGAACGTATTGAGCAACGCTACGGCAAAGCCAACCGCATCTGGGTCATGGACCGCGGCATTCCGACCGAGGAGAGCCTGGCGCAGATGCGTCGCATGGGGGCGTCCTATCTGGTGGGCACGCCCAAGGGGCGGCTGAGCAAACTCGAGCAGGGCTTCCTGTCGCAGCCGTGGCAGCGCGTGCGCGACGGTGTCGAGGTCAAACGCCTGGACGGCGATGAAGACACGTACGTGCTCGCGCAAAGCACTGCGCGCATTGGCAAGGAGCGCGGCATGCGCCGACGGCGGTTGCGCCGCTACGTCGATCGCCTGCAGGCGCTACAGAGCCAAGTGCTGACACGCGACCAGTTGCTGATGAAGCTGGGCGCGGCCAAGCAGGAGGCTGGGCGCGCCGCCAACCTGATCGCACTCACCGTGCCCAAGGCGGGCACGCCGAGCTCATCGTTCAGCTTCCGACTCGATCGTGCCAAGCTGAAGCAAGTCCGCCGCCGGGAGGGCCGCTACCTGTTGCGGACCAACCTGGGTGCGCAGGATCCGGACCGCCTCTGGACCTTCTACATCCAGCTTACCGAGGTCGAACAGGCCTTCAAGGAACTCAAGCACGACTTGGCGCTGCGGCCGATCTACCATTCCTGCGAGCGGCGCATCGAAGCCCACATCTTTGTCGCCTTCCTCGCCTACTGCTTGCAGGTGACGCTCAAAGCTCAACTCCGACCGCTGGCCCGCGGCATCACCCCGCGCGAGGTGATCGCCAAGTTCAAAACCATGCAGATGGTCGACGTGCATCTGCCCACCACCGATGGGCGCGAGATCGTACTCTCGCGATACACGCAACCCGAGGCCGATCACCGCATGCTGCTCGATCTGCTTCGCCTGAAATTACCCGAGCAACCCCCACCTAAGATCACCGCCAAACAGGGCCGCCGGACCGTCGAACCGTTGCCCGCGTAGTGGAGACCTTTGACGCCTGCGATCAAACCGATCAGGCACTTAGCCTTCGACTATCCCGCCGGTTGAGAAAGATGGGTTAGGTCAGGTTGTCCATAACGTTTCAGTGGTGGCTGCTGAATTCCACCGCGTTTTGGCCGCACCCGCTCCACCGCACGTTTTATGATCGCGGCGAAAAAGTCGGCGCTGGCGGCACGGCGATTTTCGCCACGCAGCGCGCTTGGGCCGCCTCTCAGGCGGGGTTGAGGTAGTGGCTACCGACTTGCGCGGTCATGCCGACCATGGGTACGAGCATGAATCGGGAGTACGAGCAAATGCGGCAATCCGAGGCTCAGCAGGAAGCCCAGCACGGTGAGCCCCGCGGTCAGGACGAAGGAGGCGCCCGGCAGGGCGGCGACATTGTAGAGGAGTCCACCCGACGCCGAGCCCAGGGTGACCCCAAGGCTGGCCGCTGCCGTCTGCTTGCCGAGTTCCCAACCCTGCGCGCTCCCGGCCCTGGCCGAGATCCAGTACGTCAGGATCGGCGAGAGGATGCCGGCGCTGGCCGCGACCGCACCGATCACGACCAGCATCAAGGTGAAATCGGAGGCCTGCGGTACCAGGAACAACCCGGCCGCCAGCACGGCGAGCGCGGGCGCGATGAGCCAGCGGGTCGCCTCCGGCTTGAACCAGGGCGAGAATACGATGGCCTGCATCACAAACATGACCAGGCTGCACTCGGTGAACATCAGCGCGATCTGGTACGGGGTCAAGCCGAGTTCCTGCTTGCCGCGCAGTGCAAGCCCGACTTCGAAGACCCCAACGCCGGCCGAGACGACGAAGGTGAGGATGAGCAACTTCGGTACAAGCCATGCAGTCTTAACGACCGAGGCGCCCGTAGTCTTCTGTGACCGAGCGTGGCTCTCGCCGCTCGGCACGGCAAACGCGACAGCGGAGGCCACGAGAAAGGCGAGCAGTGCAGTCGCCGCGAGCGGGATCGCTACCGATCCGGCCGGCAGCGCGAGGGTAAAGAAATCCGCTGCAAAGCGCGTAACGAACACACCCAGCATCGGTCCGAGCAGGAAGCCGGCGATGCCGGCCATGCTGACGAACGCAAGCCGACGGGCACGCCCCTGCTCGGTCGTAGTGAAGCTGCCGACCACAGCCGCCGCCACCGGCGTCACCGCTGCGGCGAACATGCCGCTCAAGAAGCGCTCGGCGTAAACCGCGGCGAGACTCTCGACGAACGAGAAGACCAGCATGGTTACGCCGAAGCCGAGGAGCCCAACGAGCAACACGCCACGCGCGCCGCGCCGGTCGGATAGTAGACCCCACAGGGGAGCAAACAGAAAAAGCGAGAGGGTGTAGACAGCGGTCAGCAGCCCCGTGTGCCGGGAAACTTGCGCAGCCTCTACTCCCGCTCCCAGGAGCCGCTCGAT
>JANMTA010000432.1:0-4993 GCA_031389965.1 Betaproteobacteria bacterium | reverse complement strand
CAGTCCTGCACATTGGCGCCGGCACCGATGAACAGGCGGCCGAAGTCGCCGCGCAGGCTGGCGCAGGGGCCGATGTAGGCGCCGGGGCCGACGACGACGTCCCCGATCAGCACCGCCGACGGATGCACATAGGCCGTCGGGTCAACCACCGGCACGATGCCGTCAATCGCGTAGACTTTCATTCAGGCGCTCTCCATTCCGCGTCGTGCCACCAGACGCTCATTCGACATGGCGCCGACTCTGCACCACGAAGAAGCGGCTGGCAACAAAAGCGCTGTCGGTCAGGCAGGCATTCGCCGCCGGATTGGCGCCGGTGGCGTGAAAGTCGGAGAAGCCGGCCGACTGGTTGACGAAGACTGCGCCAGTGAGATTGATCGACAGCGCCACGCCCACGCGCAAGGCCGCTTCCTGCGCATTTTCCACCATCGCCGGATCGGTCGAATACACCGCGAAGGTGATCGCGCCCTGTTCCCGGATCACGCGCTCGGCTCTGGCGAGGCTTTCGGCCGTGGTCGCCGTTTCGACCACCAGGGTGATCGGACCGAAGCGTTCTTCCATGTAGGCACGCTCGTCGGCCGCAGCCACCCTGAGGATCAGCGGGCTGCGCACGCGAGCCTCCGGCCACTGCGGGTGCGCAATTGCGCTCGACGCGCGCAGCACCTCGCCCAGGCCATGGGCCGCCTCCAGGCGCGCCAGCGTCGCCGGCGACTGGATGGCGCCCAGCACTTCCACGGCACGCGCCGGATCTTCGAGGAATTTCGACACCGCAGTGGCCAGATCGCGGCCGAACTGCTCGGCGGGGATCACGCCCTCGGGTGTTTTCACACCCTCGCGCGACACGAAAATGGTCTGTGGCGTGGTGCACATCTGTCCCGAATACAGCGACAGCGTGAAGGCGAGATTTTTCAGCATCGCCTTGTAGTCGTCGATCGAATCGACCACGATGCAATTCACGCCGGCCTTTTCCGTGTACACCATGGCGTGGCGGCAGTTCGCTTCCAGCCAGTTGCCGAAATCGGGGCCGCCGGTGTAATCGATCAGGCGCACCTCGGGATTCATGGCGACATCCTTGGCGACCGGCGCCGCCGGGTCATCGATCAACAGGCTCACCAGATTCGGATCGAAGCCGGCCTCCTTGAGCACCTGGCGCGCCACGGCGACGCTGATGGCGAGCGGCAGAATCACCGTCGGATGGGCCTTGACGATGACCGGATTGCCGGTGACCAGGCTGGCAAAAATGCCGGGGTAACCGTTCCAGGTCGGGAAGGTCGAGCAGGCGATCACCAGCGCCACGCCGCGCGGCACGACAGTGAACTTCTTTTCCATTTTCAGCGGCGGATTCTTGCCCTGCGGCTTTTCCCAGAGCGCGGTTTCCGGCACATGCTTCATTTCGCGCCAGGCATAGGCAACGGCTTCAAGGCCGCGATCCTGGGCGTGCGGGCCGGCGGCCTGAAAAGCCATCATCAGCGCCTGGCCGGTGGTGTGCATCACGGCATGGGCCATTTCGAAACTGCGGGCGTTGAGGCGCGCCAGGATTTCCAGGCAAACCCCGGCCCGGGTGTCGGCGCCGGCCTTGATCCAGCCCGGCATGGCGGTTTTGGCCGCCGCGATCAGGGCGTCGGCGGAGCAGCGCGGATACGAGATGTTTAGTGGCAGGCCGAAGGGCGAAACTTCCGCGCCGCCGTCGCCGACGACTCCGGGTTGGTCAAGGTCGAACTTCGCGCCGCGGTACGCCTCGAAGGCCTTGCGCCCGTCGTCGATGGCGGTCTCGCCATAGGCACGCGGGCCTTCGGCATACGGACTCCAATAGCCGCGCGTTGCAATCGCGGCAACGGCTTGCTGCAACAGGGTCTGGTGTTTCTCGAACATTGGATGCGGCATCGTGGTTCTCCGGGGGAATTGCTGTTTATTGGCTTAATGCACCTTGTTCGGTCAGCAAGATACAGGAACCCGTTGCCGGGTCCGGTTCAATGTTTTCGCGTCGCAAGGGGACGGTAACGTGATACATTTTAATTGTACATTGCAGGCTAATTCTGTGTCATGATTAAATTGATACTATTTAAACCTTAAATATTACTGCCATTGCATCCCTTTGCTGCAGGCCGCGAATTGCATCTATAGTCCGCTTCAGAGTACGGACGCAAATCGTGGAGCGTGACATGCAGAAGCCGGATCAGGATTTTCTCCAGCGTAGCGTCCCCGCCATACCCGACTGATCGACCCAAGACCCTCACCCATGAGCTACCAACACATTGTTTTCTCCCTCGAGGGCAGCATCGCGCGCATCACGCTGAACCGTCCCGACCGGCTCAACAGCTTCAACGCCGACATGCATCTCGAACTGCGCGACGCGCTGACCCGGACGCGCGAAGGTGGCGCCCGCGTGCTGCTGCTGACCGGCGCCGGGCGCGGATTTTGCGCAGGTCAGGACCTGTCCGACCGCAATGTGTCAGCGGCCAGCGAGCCGGTCGATCTCGGCTACAGCATCGAGACCTGGTACAAGCCGCTGATCCTCTCCCTGCGCGCCCTGGAAATGCCTGTCATCTGCGCCGTCAACGGCGTCGCCGCCGGGGCCGGCGCCAATATCGCGCTGGCCTGCGACATTGTCCTCGCCGCGCGCTCGGCATCCTTCATCCAGGCCTTCTGCAAGCTCGGCCTGGTACCCGACGCCGGCGGCACCTGGGCGCTGCCGCGCCTGGTCGGCACCGCCCGCGCCATGGGCCTGGCCATGCTGGGCGACAAACTTTCGGCCGAGCAGGCGGCAGACTGGGGTCTGATCTGGAAATGCCTCGATGACGACAAGCTGATGGCCGAAGCCGAACGCCTGGCCGTGCACTTCAGCACCGCACCGACCAAAGGCCTGGCCCGCACCAAACGGGCGATCTACGCCAGCAGCGGCAACAGCCTGGAACAGCAACTCGAACTGGAACGTGCCAGCCAGCAGGAACTCGGCTTTGGCCACGACTACCGCGAAGGCGTCGCCGCCTTCATGGAAAAACGCAGCGCGAACTTCAAGGGCGAGTGATGGGACTGACAGCACAGCAGATTGCCGAGCGCTGCACCGAAGTCATGTGGCCGGACGACCACGCCGCGCGCGGCCTGGGACTCACCATCGCCAGCACCACGCCGGGCGGTGCGACCGTGACCATGAAGATACGGCAGGACATGGTGAATGGACACGGCATCTGCCACGGTGGTTTCATTTTTGCCCTGGCCGACACCAACTTCGCCTATGCCTGCAACAGCTTCAACCATCGCGCCGTGGCTGCCGGCGTCGACATCAACTTCATCGCACCCGCCCATCTCGGCGATACGCTCACGGCCAAGGGCGGCGCGCGCCACCAGGGCGGTCGCAGCGGGATTTACGATATCGAGGTCACGAATCAGGACGGCAAGGTGATTGCCGTGTTTCGCGGCCGCTCCACCCGCATCAAGGGACATTTCTTCGAAGAAAGCGAACAACTATGAGAACCCATCCCCCAGCCCCTTCCCCATGGGAAGGGGTGACCATGGTTCGCAAGCTTTGCTTGCTCCGGTTCATTGACTTGCTGCCACCTTGGGGCGGCCCGGCGGAGGCAGCATGAGCGAACAAGCCTTTATCTGCGACGCCATCCGCACACCGATCGGCCGTTACGGCGGCACGCTGTCCGGCATCCGCACCGACGACCTGGCGGCGCTGCCGATCAAGGCCTTGATCGCAAGGAATGGCAAGGTCGATTGGGAGCGAGTCGAGGATGTCATCTACGGCTGCGCCAACCAGGCCGGCGAGGACAACCGCAACGTCGCGCGCATGGCGGCCCTGCTGGCCGGACTGCCGGTGGCGGTACCCGGTTCCACGATCAACCGCCTGTGCGGCTCGGGTATGGATGCCGTGGGCACCGCGACGCGTGCGATCAAGGCCGGCGAAGCGGCGCTGATGATCGCCGGCGGCGTGGAAAGCATGAGTCGCGCCCCCTTCGTCATGCCCAAGGCCGACAGCGCCTTTTCCCGCAGCAACGCTGTCTACGACACGACGATAGGCTGGCGCTTCATCAACAAGCTGATGAAGCAGCAGTACGGCGTGGACTCCATGCCGGAAACCGCCGACAACGTCGCCGCAGAGTTCAAGATAGCTCGCGCCGACCAGGATGCCTTCGCTTTGCGCTCGCAGCAGCGCTGGGGCGCCGCCAACGCAGCCGGTCGCTTCAGGGACGAGATCGTCCCGGTCGAGATCGCCCAGAAGAAGGGCGAGCCGAAGATATTCGATACCGACGAACATCCGCGTCCCGACACCACGCTTGAGCAACTGGCCAAACTCAAGGGCATCAACGGTCCCGAACTCACCGTCACGGCGGGCAATGCCTCGGGCGTCAATGACGGCGCCTGCGCGCTGCTGATCGCCGCGGAAGCCGCTGCCAAAACCTATGGCCTGACGCCGAAAGCACGCATCGTGGCGATGGCCACGGCCGGCGTGGCACCGCGCATCATGGGTTTCGGTCCGGCACCGGCAGTAAAGAAGCTGCTGGCGCAGACGGGGCTGCGCCTGGACCAGATCGATGTCATCGAACTCAACGAGGCCTTCGCCGCGCAGGGCCTGGCGGTCACCCGCGATCTCGGCCTCGCCGACGATGATGCACGCGTCAATCCCAACGGTGGTGCCATCGCCATCGGCCATCCGCTGGGCATGAGCGGCGCGCGACTTGTCACCACCGCGATGTACCAGTTGCAGCGCACAGGCGGCCGCTATGCGCTGTGCACCATGTGCATCGGCGTCGGTCAGGGCATCGCGATCATCATCGAACGGGTGTAGGACTCCGGCAACTGCGGTTCGGAATCGATGGCTACCGACCATTTTTCGGCCCACGCAGCGAATTATGCGCGCCATCGGCCGTCCTATCCGCCCGAACTGTTCGCCTGGCTGGCCCGGCAATGCCCGACGCGAGACATGGCCTGGGATTGCGCCACCGGCAACGGCCAGGCGGCACTGGCACTGGCGGAACATTTCGGGCGAATT
>JANMTA010000316.1:0-13464 GCA_031389965.1 Betaproteobacteria bacterium | reverse complement strand
GAGAGCCGCAAGCTTGCGGCCGCCGGGCGCATGGGCGACGCCAACAAGAAAATGGCCGAAGCCTACAAGCTGGAGGTGGAAGAAATCTCCCGCCTGCGTGCCGGCCAGGAAGTGGTGATGTCGCTCAAGTTCGACACGCCGGCCGCCGAATACGCCTATGAGCAAAAGCGCTTTCAGTCGAATGAAATCCTGGTCGGCATGATGATCGCGGAGGGTCGCGCCGAAGGCGACAAGCGGCGCCTGGTCGATGGCTTCCTCAACGAGGCCGGGCGGCTCAAGGCGGATGCGATCGACCAGTCGATCAACAACAATTTCAAGGAGGCCGTGTCCCTGATGGAAAAGGCCGTGGCCCAACTCAACCGTGCCCTGCAGTCGATGGGCGTGCCGGTGTTCTGACATGATGAAGTCATTGATTCGCCTGTGGCTGGTCCTCGCCCTGGCACTGACCGGCCACTGGGCCCTGGCCGCCGATGCCGTGGCGATCAACCTGGCCGGCCAGCAGCGCATGCTGTCGCAGCGCATCGTCAAGTCCTGGTGCCAGATCGGGCTCAATGTGCTGCCCGCCGTTTCCAAGGCGCAACTCGATGATGCCGTGCGGCTTTTCGAAAGCAACCTGAAGACGCTCGACGGCGCGGCGGCGACGCCCGAGGCGCGCAACGCGCTGGCCGGCCTGCGCGCCGCGTGGACGCCGCTGCGCACTGCGGCGCTGGGCGTCATCCGCCAGGCCGATGCGGCGCAACTCGATTCCCGCGCCGAAGACGTGCTGATGGCGGCGGAACGGCTCACCCGCATCCTGCAGGACCAGGCGAGCGAGCCGGTCAGCCGCTGGGTCAATCTGGCCGGGCGCCAGCGCATGCTCTCGCAGCGGCTGGTCAAGGTGTACATGCTGCAGCAATGGCAGGTGAATAACGCGGCCCTGCGCGAGGAGACGGAGCGCGTGCAAAACGAATTTGCCGGCGCGCTGGCGAGCATGCAGCAGCGCCCCGAGAACAGCCCGGCCCTGCACACGGAACTCGACAATCTGGCGCTGCAATGGGAATGGCTGCAGACGGTGCTGGCCACCGAAGGCGCGGTTTCCTTCCGCCTGATCATGGCCGAGGGCGGCGAGGCGATACTGGAACTGGCCGACCGCATCACGCTGCTGTACCAGCAGTCGGCCCGATAAGCGCTTTACAGGAGATCCGGATGTCCATCGATCGTCGCCAGTTTTTCCAGGCCAGCGCCGCGCTCGGCGCCTCGTTCGCCCTGCCGGCGCCGCTGTTCGCCGCGCAAAAGAGCAAGGAGCGGCGCATTGATCTGATTCCGTCGGCATTCAGCGTGGCGCTCGATGCGGCCGACGCCGCGCGCACCGGCGTCTGGGGTTTCAACGAACAGCTGCCGGGGCCGCCGCAGCGGTTTCGCCGCGGCGACAGCGTGCACTTTGCCGTCAGGAACGATCTGCCGCAGGACACCGCCGTGCATTGGCACGGCCTGCGCGTGCCCAACGCCATGGACGGCGTGCCGCGCGTCACGCAGCATCCGATCGCGCCCGGCGGCAGCTTCGATTACCGCTTCGAATTGCGCGATTCCGGCACCTACTGGTACCACCCGCACCAGGCCAGTTTCGAGCAGGTGTCGCGCGGGCTCTACGGCGCGCTGATCGTCGAGGAAGAGAAACCGCCCCAGGTCGATCGCGACGAGGTGTGGGTCATTTCGGACATCAAGCTCGACGCCCGGCGCCAGCAGGTGGAAGACTTCGGCCGCATCCTCGACATCGCCAACGACGGACGGGTCGGCAACCAGATCCTGGTCAATGGCCTGGTGGCCGGGCCGCAGCGCAAGCTCGAGGTCCGCGCCGGCGAGCGGCTGCGCCTGCGCCTGATCAACGCCGCGTCGGCGCGCTTCTTCCGCCTCGCCATCGACGGCCACCAGGCGCGCATCATTGCCTTCGACGGCCAGGGTGTGACGCCGCATCCGCTGCCGGCCGACGGCCTGGCGCTGGGGCCGGGCATGCGCGTCGACCTGATCATCGACTGCATGGGCTCGCCGGGGCAGAGCTTCAGCCTGCGCGACCTCGGCCGCCCGCCGGCCGCCGCTACCGTGCTCGGCACCCTGGCCTATTCCACGCAACCGGCGCTGCGCGGCAAGCCGCTGACCTCAGCCGTGACCCTGGCACCCAACCGCATCGCGGAACCGGACCTGGACAAGGCCAGCGACCACTACATCGTTTTCCAGGGCGGCATGCGCGGCACGCCGGTGATCGGCCTGGTCGACGGCAAGCCTTCGCGCATCCAGGAGATCATCGCCAAACAGGGCCTGGCGTGGACCATGAACTACAACGCCCAGCACGAAGCGGCGCTGATGCACGAGCCGCTGCTGCAGCTGCGGACCGGCGAACACGTCATGCTGCACATGGTCAACGAGACCGACTTCTTCCATCCGATGCACCTGCATGGCCACTTCTTCCGCGTGCTGGGCATCGACGGCAAAGCAACGCCGCTGCGCGAATGGCGCGACACCGTGATCATGGCCCCGCGCCAGAGCATCGATGTCGCCTTCGTCGCCGACAACCCCGGCGAGTGGATGTACCACTGCCACATTCTCGACCATGCCGCCGGCGGCATGATGGGCACGATAGTCGTCGAATAGGCGGTTTTTCCACGGAGAGCAAAAGTCGGCGCTGGCGCGACGGCGGCTACCTGGCTTTCGAGGCCAGCCTGATCGTTTCGCCCGCCACCATGAAGGCGCCGCGGCCGCGATGGTGCAGGGTGCGCGGCTCCTTGCATGCGGGATCAATCCAGGCCTTCTGCACTTCGAGGACGAAGAAGTTGTAGCGGTTCAAGAGCCGCGTATCGACCACGCGGCATTCAAGGCTGGCGTAGCACTCGGCGATCAGCGGCGCAGCCACCGTCGCAGCGGGCAAGGGCGTCAGGCCGAAGCGCTCGAACTTGTCCACGCGCCGGCCGGAGCTGTTACCGCAAGCGACGACCTCGGCCTTCAGCTCCGCCGTCGGGATGTTGAGCACGCATTGCCGCGTCGCCTTCAGCGCGGCGAAGCTGAAGTCGCGGCCGCTGACGACGCAACCGACCAGCGGCGGTTCGAACTCCAGCATGGTGTGCCATGACATCGCCATGACATTGGCGCGGCCCTTGTGCGCCGTGGTAAGCAGCAGCACCGGGCCCGGTTCGAGCAGTCCGTAGACCCTGGACAGGGGATAAGCGCGCTTGGCCATGCGGCGAGTTTAGCGGTATCAAACGCGGCTTGCGCTGGTATGCTGCCCATCCGATTCCACGAAACTCCAGACCATGAACAACTTGTTCAATCCGCTCCGGCTTGGGGCAATCACCGCACCCAACCGGATCTTTATGGCGCCGCTGACGCGCTGCCGGGCCGGCGACGGGCATGTGCCGACAGCCCTGATGGCCCGATATTATGCGCAGCGCGCGAGTGCCGGGCTGATCATCGCCGAAGCCACCATGGCCATGGCAGGCAACTCGGCGTTCTGGCACGAACCGGGGATCCATTCCGCGGCCCAGGTCGCCGGTTGGAAGCTCGCCACCGATGCCGTGCACGCTGCCGGGGGCCGCATCTTCCTGCAGATCTGGCACGGCGGGCGCGCCTGCCATCCGCTGCTCAACGACGGCGCGCAGCCCGTGGCGCCCAGCGCCATCGCGATCACGGGCGACGAAGTGCACACGCCGCAGGGCAAGCAGCCGTATGTGCTGCCGCGCGAGCTGCGCGACGACGAGCTGCCCGCCATCGTCGCCGGATTCAGGAAGGCCGCCGAAAACGCCAAAGCCGCCGGCTTCGACGGGGTCGAGGTGCATGGCGCCAACGGTTACCTGCTCGACGAGTTCCTGCGCGACGGCGCCAACCGGCGCAGCGGCCCTTACGGCGGTTCTGTCGAGAACCGGGCGCGGCTGCTGTTCGAGGTGCTCGAAGCGGTCAGCAGTGTCTGGGACGGCGAGCGGGTCGGGCTGCGCATTTCGCCGGTGAACAGCTACAACAGCATGATCGACAGCGACCCGGTCGGCCTCGCGACCTTCCTCGCGCGCCGCCTCAACGATTTCAAGCTGGCCTACCTGCACGCCATGCGCGGCGATTTCTTCGGCCTGCAGAAGGGCGATGCGCTGACGCCGATCCGGGCGAACTACAAGGGCGTACTTATCGCCAACATGGGCTACACGCCGGCCGAGGCCGCCGCCGCGGTGGCGGCAGGCAAGGTCGATGCGGTGGCCTTTGGCACCGGCTTCCTCGCCAATCCGGATTTGCCGGCGCGAATCCAGGCCGGTGCGCCCTTGAACGCGCCGATTCCGGCCAAGTTCTACAGCCCCGGACCCGAGGGCTATACCGATTATCCGACCCTGGTCGCCGCATCATGCACGACGGATTGATGGCATGAACATCGAACTCACGCTGCATGAAACCCGCGTCATCGGCTGCCTGATCGAGAAGGAAATCACTACGCCCGAGCAGTATCCGCTATCGCTCAATGCACTGACCAATGCCTGCAACCAGCGCAGCAACCGCGACCCGGTGCTGGACCTGGACGAGGTCGCGGTGCAAGCAGTGCTCGATGGCCTGGTGAAGAAGTTCTTTGTGAACGAGCACGGTGGTTTCGGCAGCCGCGTGCCGAAGTTCCAGCATCGCTTCTGCAACACCAACTACGGCACGCTGAAGTTCACGCCGCAGGAACTCGGCGTCGTTTGCGAACTCTTCCTGCGCGGCCCGCAGACGCCTGGCGAGTTGCGCAGCCACACCGCCCGGCTTTGCCGCTTTGGCGACGTAACGGAGGTCGAGGCGGTGCTGCAGCAACTCGCTACGCGCGAGGACGGCCCTTACGTGATGCGCATGGCTCGCGAGCCGGGCAAGCGCGAATCACGTTACGCCCATTTGTTCAGCGGCGAAGTCAGTGGTGCCGACGAGTACGTGGGCTCGGCCGCTGGTGGCGATGCGGAACCTCAGGCAGGCGGGCGTCTGCAGCAGCTTGAAGAGCGGGTTGCTACTCTTGAAGCCGAAGTTTCCGCACTGAAAAAACTGATCGATGATCCGGCCGCTGCCTGAACCGGCGGCTGCAATACGGCAAAAATCGTCAGGCCGGCACCTTCTCCCGGCGCCTGGCCTTTTCCCCGACCGCATAAGAATCCTCGGTCGCTTCATCGTCTGCGTCGCTGAAGCGGACGATGTGCACTCCGGCCGGCAGATCGGACTTGCGCCGGGAAAGTTCCCTTAGCCAGTCATTTCCGGGGGGCATGAGGACGTCCATCAGGCTCATGGCTCGCTGGTTCATTTTGCGGCTCCCGCGTTGCTTGGGTGTATCGAATCGCTGGAATTTTCGAGTCCAGAGTCACGCCCTCCTGAAACGGCGAAGGCCCCGCGAACGCAGGGCCTTCGGGCGGCTGGAAGGAGAAGACCAGTCGCCGTGGAACGCTAGGGCCTAGTTGCCGAGGTAACGCCGCGAATCGGCAAGGAATTTGAGGATTACGGTGGCTTGCATGGTCGGCTCCATTGCTGCATCTACGGTTGAATGGAACTATAGATGGGGCCCGGGCCCATTGGTTCAATGGGCCCAATGGCGAATTGCACCAACTTGTTTCACGGCGGGCAAGTGCCCCAGCTCACGAATCGCTGACGCGGCCGCGCTGGGCCTTCACTTTTCCGCGCAGGACCTTGCTGTCCACGCGACGCTTTTGCGAGCCGCGGGTCGGCTTGGTGGCGCGGCGCTGACGGGGAATAAAGGCGGCCTGGGCGATCAGCTCGCGCAAACGCTCGAGGGCGGCGAAACTGTTGCGCTCCAGGCTGCGGAATTGCTGTGCCTTGATTACCACCACACCCTCGGCCGTGATGCGCTGATCCTTGAGTTGCAGCAGGCGCGCCTTGAGCTCTTCGGGCAGCGAGGACGCCTTGATGTCGAAACGCAAATGCACCGCGTTGGAGACCTTGTTGACGTTCTGGCCGCCGGCGCCCTGGGCGCGAATGGCGGTTAGTTCGACTTCGTCCTCGCACAGCAGGGATGCAGCTTTGGCGGTGGTCATGGTTCGGTCTGGGACCTACGGCTTCCGCTTCACCGGCGCAGCAACATCGAGCGCGCGCCAGCCTTCCAGCCCCAGCGTACGCAGGGTTTCGATGTTGCGCTCGTAAATGTCCGCCGCATCGGGAAAGGCCGCCGTGGCACGGGCCAGGCTGGCTTCGCGAATCAGGTGCAGCGTGGGATAGGGCGCGCGATTGGTGTGGTTGGCAATGTCATCCGGTTCGGCATCGGCAAACACGTAATCCGGATGAAAGCTCGCGACCTGCAGGACGCCGGACAGCCCCTGGGTGCGCAACACGACTTCGGCCAGGTCGAGGAAATTGGCGAACGCGTCGAAGTCGGTGAGGACATCGGGCGTGATCAGCAAGGTGGTGTCGACCTCTGCCAGTACGGCCTCGGCGAGAAACTTCAGCTCGCGTTCGAGGTCATCGAGCAGGACGTCTTCGGTGCGCGCCGCGCTGACGACGTAACGCACCTGGCCCTTGACGTGCACGCTCTTGGCGAAGGGGCAGAGGTTGAGGCCGATCACCGCGCGCTCCATCCATTTGCGCGTCGTGGCGATGATTTCGTCGGACATGAAAAAGTCGGCGCTGGCGATACGGCGAGGCGGCGAGGCGGCGATTAGCCGGCCTGGTAGAGGCGCCGGCGCTCTTCGGCCTGCAGCGCCAGCTTGACTTCTTCGAGGACCGCGTCGACGTCGGCGATGCGCTGCTCGACTTCGATGCGACCGGTCAGTTCGGTCTCCGGCGTCAGGCTGCCGGCCTCGTAGAGGCGCCAGATTTCCTTGCCGTATTCGCTGTCGGCCAGTTGCGGTGCGAAGCGGCTGAAGTAGCTCGCCAGGTTGGCGACGTCGCGTTCCAGCATCGGCCCGGCGTTGCTGTTGCCGGCGGCATCGACGGCTTGCGGCAAGTCGATGATGACCGGACCGGCGCTGCCCACCAGGATGTTGTATTCCGACAGGTCGCCGTGAATGATGCCGGCGCACAGCATGCGCACCACCTGGTTGAGCAGCCCGGCATGGAATTCCAGCGCCTGCTCCAGCGACAGTTCGATATCGTTGAGGCGCGGTGCCGGATGGCCGTCGGCATCGGTGACCAGGTCCATCAGCAGCACGCCCTCGTGGCAGAGGTAGGGCTGCGGCACACGCACCCCGGCGGCGGCCAGTCGATACAGGGCATCGACTTCGGCGCTTTGCCAGGCTTCTTCCTGCATCTGGCGCCCGTAGCGCGAACCTTTTTCCATGGCCCGCGCCTGCCGACTGTTCTTGGTCTTGCGGCCTTCCTGATAGGACGTGCTCTTGCGAAAACTACGCTGTTTGGCGTCCTTGTACACCTTGGCGCAACGGATCTCTTCGCCGCAGCGGACGATATAGACGGTCGCCTCCTTGCCGCTCATGAGCTGGCGCAGAACCTCGTCGACCAGGCCTTCGGTCACCAGCGGCTGGAGTCGCTTGGGCGTTTTCATTTAACGCTCACTGCAGCGAGAGCCATTCGCCGAGATTGAAACACGCGAAAAGCTGTTTATTCGCCCGCCCCCCTTCCGCTGCGCGGGCCACGGCTGGCTTTGCACAGCCAGCCGGCTGCGGCGGCGCGACGCATGCGTCGCGAATTCCCGCCTCGCCCCTCGCGGGGGGTTACCAATCGGCGCGCTGCGCACGTACATCACAAGGGGCTCCCAACAAGGTGTTTCACGTTAACCACCCTTGTCGCTCAGCAGATGCACTTTCACCTTCTTGCCCTTGATGCTTCCCGCCGACAGCTTGCGCAGCGCTTCCTTGGCGATGCCGCGCGCGACGGCGACATAGGTGCTGGTGTCGGTGACGTTGATCTTGCCGACCTGCTCCTTGCTGAAGCCGGCTTCCCCGGTCAGCGCGCCGAGCACGTCGCCGGGGCGGATTTTTTCCTTGCGCCCGCCGAGGATCAGCAGCGTTACCATGGGCGGCATCAGGGGAGCGTCGGCGCTGATCTGCAGATCGTTCAGGGAACGCCATTCGACATCGACGCCCATGGTCTTGACGATGTTGGCGACGCGACCTTTCTGGTTGCTGCTGACCAGGCTGAAGGCCCAGCCGTCCTGGTCGACGCGGCCGGTGCGGCCGATGCGGTGGACATGGATTTCGCTGTCCGGCGTGATATCGACATTGATCACCGCTTCGAGCTGCTCGATGTCGAGGCCGCGCGCGGCGACGTCGGTGGCGACCAGCACCGAGCAACTGCGGTTGGCGAACTGCACCAGCACCTGGTCGCGGTCGCGCTGTTCCATCTCGCCGTGCAGGGCGAGGGCGACGAAGCCTTCGGTGCGCAAGACCTGGAGCAGGTCGCGGCACTGCTGGCGCGTGTTGCAAAAGGCCAGCGTGCTGACCGGGCGGTAATGCTTGAGCAGCAGCGCGACGGCGGCCAGCCGCTGCTCGTTGCTCACCTCGTAGAAGCGTTGGCGGATTTTGCTGCTCTCGTGCTGTTCGGGCAGGGTGACCTGCCTGGGCTGGCGCAGGAAAGCCCGGGCCAGCGTGGCGATGCCTTCCGGAAAGGTGGCGGAAAAGAGCAGGGTCTGGCGCTCATTGGGGCAGGCCTTGGCGACGAAGGCGATATCGTCGTAAAAGCCCATGTCCAGCATGCGATCAGCCTCGTCGAGCACCAGCGTGTCGAGTGCCGAAAGGTCGAGACTGGCGCGTTGCAGGTGGTCCATGATCCGCCCCGGCGTGCCGACCACAACGTGGGCGCCGTGCTCCAGGCTGGAAATCTGCGGCCGCATGGTACTGCCGCCGCACAGGGTCAGCACCTTGATGTTGTCTTCGCCGCGGGCCAGGCGACGGATTTCCTGGGTCACCTGGTCAGCCAGCTCCCGCGTCGGACACAGCACCAGCGCCTGCACCGCAAAGCGGCGCGGATTCAACTTGGTGAGCAGGCTGAGTGCAAACGCTGCCGTCTTGCCGCTGCCGGTCTTGGCTTGCGCGATCAGGTCATGGCCGGCAAGCGCCAGCGGCAGGCTGGCGGCCTGGATCGGCGTCATCTGCAAGTAGCCCAGCTGTTGCAGGTTGGCCAGCGTGGACGGCGCCAGCGGCAGTTGGGCGAAAGACTGGTCCGACGGGACGGCGACGCCCGCTGGCGCGGCGGGCGAAGTGGTACTGGAAGGTGCTGGAGCGGCTTCGGTCATGCGCGATTATAAAGGCGCTCGGCGGCGGCGCCCCGGATCATCGCGGCTCAGTCGATGCGCAGCAGCACAATGCGGTCGTTGTAGGTATCGATGACCCAGACATGAGGGGCGCGGGCGAGCACGGCCTCGGGCTTGTGGAAGGCGTCTGCGGCGCGGCCGCGCTTGCCGCTGCCGAGCACGCCGAGCAGTTTGTTAGCGCGATCGAGAAGAAGAATGCGATGGTTGTACTCGTCGGCCAGCCAGACGCGATCGCCGTCGATGGCAAGATACTTCGGCCCGCTCAGGCCGAGCTCGGCGCCGAAGCTGACGCGGTGCTTCAGCGCGGCGTCGAACACCTGGACGCGGTTATTGGCTGAATCGACGATATACACGCTGCCGTCGCTGGCTGCTTCGACATCGTGCGGGTTGCGCAGTTCGCCGTCGTTGGTGCCCGGGCCGCCGACCGTGCGCTCCAGCTTGCCGTCGCGAAACACGCTGAGCGTCGCGTTGCGCGTGTTGGTGACGAGGACCCGGCCGTCGGGAGTAATCGCCACGCCTTCGGGGCCGAAGAGGCCCTTCAACTCACCGACCAGTCTGGCCTGCGCGCCCTTGACCGCGTAGATCGCCACGCGGTCGTTGCCGGTGTCGGCGACCAGGAGTCGCCCCGACGCGTCGAACTCCGCGTCGTGCGGGTAGGACAACTCGCCGGCGCCGAAGCTGCCGACCGGTTTCAACGTCATCGCTTCAAGAACCTGGATGCGGCTGTTGCGCATGTCGGTAAGGTAGATGAGCTTGCCGTCGGGAGAGAACGCCGCGTCGTGGGGTTGCAGAAGCCCGTCGGCGAACTCGGCCAGCTGCGTTGCCCGCAAGGCCGGTTGTGCGAGTGTTGGCAGGGACAGCAGGAGGAAAGCTGTGAACACGAAGAAGCGCATTTTCATTCCCCTCGCAAATTGATTTCAGTCGGGCTTGATCGAACCGAGCAAGCGGGGCTCGCCCGACCCATTCAGCTCGAACAGACTGCCGCCGCCTGACGCCGTGCCCTCGGCGGTGAAGGCGTTGATGGTGAACTGATGCGTGACCAGAACCACAGGGGCGCCCGTGGTCGGCAGGCCGGCCAGGAAGGCGCGCAAAGCAGTCAGCATGGTCTCGCGCTGCTGGGAGCGTGCGTAGAAGGAATTCAGCGCCGGCAGCGGCTCGACGGGACCCAGCTTGAGCAGCTGCGCGGTATCCAGGCAACGGCACCACTGGCTGGAGTAGACCCTGGCCTGCTTGACACCCGCCTGCGCCAGGCGGTGGCCGAGCGCCTGCGCCTGGGTCCGGCCAGCCTGGTCGAGATTGCGCTGGGTGGAGCAGTCATCAAGGCTGAAGTTTGGCGGGTCGCCGGTGCCGGGCGCGTTGGCGTGGCGCAACATAAGCACGCGTCCCGGCTTGGCGAGCTCCGCAAGCGGCACGGTTTCGGTCGCCAACGCGTGGTTGCTGACCACAAAAACAATCCAGGCAAGAAATAGCAGAGGGCAACGCATGAGGCGGAATGCTACCGGAAGGCAACGGACCCGTGGCGATCACGCCTTGGCCGCGAAATGGCTCATTGGTGATTCGGGTTGCGGATCAGCCGTGCAGACCGGGCTCACAGTCCGCCAGGTCTTGCTGTGGCTGGCTGTCCGGTGCTTCTGGTCCTTCCCAGATGTGGGATGTAAGTTCGCGATCAACCAGAATCAATTGAGCCAGCAAACGGCCTCTGTCGAAATCCATCGCGCAGGTACGCAACGATTCCAAATGCGCCAACACGCCATGATGCGCTTGGCAATGCATCAGGTCCGTACGGCCTGTCAGACACTGCATCAACGCTTCCTCATTCCGAAAGCTGGCCTCGGTACATTCAATAAGCCTGTCCAAAGCCTCGACCAGACGCTCCCAGGATTGTTTCTCCAGATACATGCGAAGCACTTCAACCTGGGCATTGACGAGTTCGTGGCGAAGTTCGCTTACGACCTTCCCTGAATACCGGTCCGCATTGAAAACAAAGCCGGTGTATTTCGCGGGTGCAACACCCACAACATTTTTCGGCGGTAACACGTTTTTTCCCTCTCGGGATTCCAGATCATGGAGTCCTCATCCAAGGATAGCGATTATCCGGGAATGGTCAAATCCTATCGATCAAGCCGCTGATTCCTAGCAGCTAAATCACCGGATCAGGGTTTCCGTGTCAGGAATTCACGCCGTCTTTGCGACGCGAAGCCTGTTCCAGACGATTCCTTTCCGCCAATACTTTGTTAGCGTAGGTTTGCTCGATATCGTCAGTGGCACCGGCGTAGTACTGCAGCCCTTCCATCAGGCCACCCTGCCGCTGGATGAATTCCTGCAGGATGCGGGTGCCTATTTGGACGTTGGTCACCGGATCGAAAAGGACCAGGTTGCCGGCATCCTTGGGCAGCTTGTCCTGATGATAACGGGGAATTATCTGCATCAGGCCCTGGGCACCCATGGAACTGTGCGAGAAGGGATTGAATCTGGATTCGATACTGATCACGGCAACGATCAGCAAGGGATCAACACGCCACTGGCGTCCAGCGACCTGAGCGGTTTCAAAAACCGGCAGCAGCGCTTCCGGAGACACCCGGTAACGCTGGGCAACCTGATCCAAAGCGGCTGCCATGGCAGGCACCAGGCGCTTTGCGGGGCGTTGCGCCGCCGGCAGAGGTGCCGGGACTTCAACCGAAACCGGGAAAACAGGAATCGCCGAGGCGATGGATCGAAAGAGATTGACGCTGTTGGCCAAGCCGCCGGCGAGGACAAATACGAGCGCCAGGCCTGCAATTGCCAGATCGACATGCAGGTAGTTGAGGAAGGCACTGGTCCGGTGTGCCATGAAATATCGTGCAGAGAGTGTTGCGGACATGGTTTCTCCTTTGCTGTTGGCGGTGCGCCGTCCATGCCGGGGAAAACCGGACAATTCGGGATGGCCTGCAAATGGAACTTGAAACAAAAGGACTGAGCGACTGCAGGCTGCTTGGCAGCGCTGTGGGGCTTGGGCCCCGTTGTGCATGAGTCACGATTCCGGCCTGCGGGGCCAGAGGGCGAAGGTTCGCCGAAGATGAATCCGGCCCTTTTCAGGGCCGGAGGAGAACAGATTTGCAGACTGTACTTAGGCTGCTTTTTTGCCTGCCTTGATCGGGGTCACGGCGGCTGTTGCTGCGACAAGATTGGCTTCGGCAATTTCGGTGGCTTGTTTGGCAGCCTTGCTCATACTGTCATAGGCCGAGTTTGCAGCGGAAATGGCCGAGCGAAGCGCGTTAATCGCCAGATCGGAACCCGCCGGAGCCGTCTTGACGGCTTCGTCGAGTGCGAGGCCAAGGTTCTTGTTGAGTTCGGAAACCTGGGCTTCGACCACTTGCGTCAAAGCTTCCTGGGTTTGTGTGGCAATCTCATAAACCCTGCGGGAATAGTCAGTTGCCTTTTCCGCATCTGGTTGCACCAGGGATTTTTGCAGCGAGACCAGCGCTTCGACATCCTTGACGGCAAGCAGCGCACGGGTGTTGGCTGCACTGTCTTCGACGAAGCTGCGGGCAGCATTGAGATTCAGGGCGGCCAGGCGCTCGGCGCCGGCTAAAGTGGTATTGGCGATCGTCATGAAAGTCTCGACGCCGGCTTTGTTGGTGCTGCTGAGTTGCTCGGAAACGTTATACATGGTGATCTCCTGAAGAGTGATGGAACGGGTAGGAATGCGCCTGCCTGGTGACCTGCAACTACTCAAAAACCAGAATGGTGCACTGCAATATGGTTCCATTCTACGTAAGGTTCCGCCTTTGTCAAGGAAAATTTGTTGCGGCGCAACAATTAATAGTGCGAGCGCTACCGAGCAGTCAATGGTCGCCAAGGTCGAAAAAAACCCGATACCGCAGTACCGGGTTGAATCCAATCCTTCCGGATCGGAGGAGGAGGATTGCAGTCTAGGACTACTCGTCCCTCTTGTTTAGGCGCAGCCCTCTAAGAAACCTCCTGCCCCGCAAGTCCCCGCACAAAGCTATACGTCAATGTTGCGCGCGTACAGGGCGTTTGATTCGATAAAAGCGCGGCGCGGCTCAACGTCGTCTCCCATCAGCGTCGTGAAGATCTCGTCTGCGGCGATGGCGTCGTCGATCTGCACCCGTAACAGGCGGCGCACTGCCGGATCCATGGTTGTTTCCCACAACTGTCCCGGATTCATTTCCCCCAGGCCCTTGTAGCGTTGCTTGGCCAGACCACGCTCGACTTCGTTAAGCATCCACTTCATGGCGTCGGCGAAGCTGCTGACAGCCATAGATTTTTCGCCGCGACGAATC
>JANMTA010000290.1:0-8219 GCA_031389965.1 Betaproteobacteria bacterium | reverse complement strand
ATGGTGCTTTCGTAAGCTTGTCGCCTCTTTCGCATACGGTCGCTGAACAGCGAAAGCAAAGGCGGCGACAACATCCCGGAAACCGTGCCACCGACGCCACTTCGGGCCGCCGGGCACACCGTCACGGGACGGCTAACCAAGAGCGCAGTATATTGGAAATGAAGGACTTGAGCAAAGATTCGGTGACATGGCTTGAGGTCGGTGAGGAATCCGAAGGCCAGCGCATCGACAATTTCCTGCTGCGCGTCGCCAAGGGTGTGCCCAAGAGCCATATTTACCGCATCCTGCGCAGCGGTGAGGTGCGGGTGAACAAGGGCCGGGTGCCGGCCGAATACCGGCTGCAGGTCGGCGACCGGCTGCGCGTGCCGCCCATCCGCACCGCCGAGCGACCTTCGCAAGCCGCTGTTCCGGCAAGGGATTTTGAAATCGCTTTTGAGGACGAGGCGCTCATTGTGGTGGACAAGCCCTCCGGCGTGGCCGTTCATGGCGGTAGCGGGGTGTCCTTCGGCGTCATCGAGCAGTTGCGCCGGGCGCGGCCGCTGGCGAAGTTCCTCGAACTGGCGCACCGGCTGGACCGCGAGACCTCGGGACTGCTGGTGGTGGCCAAGAAGCGCGTCGCACTGACCAAATTGCACGACATGTTTCGCGACGGCGGCATCGGCAAGCGTTACCTGGCGCTAGTCAAGGGCCGCTGGCGCAACGAGTTGCAGCATGTGCGTCTGCCGCTGCACAAATATTTGACGGCCGAGGGTGAGCGCCGCGTCAGCGTCAACCCGGAGGGCAAGGCCGCACATTCCATCGTGCGCCTGGTGGCGCACTGGGAGAACTTCAGCCTGGTCGAGGTGGAACTCAAGACCGGGCGTACCCACCAGATCCGGGTACACCTCGCGCACCTGGGCTTCCCCATCGCCGGCGACGACAAGTACGGCGATTTTCCCCTGAACAAGGCCTTGCAGAAGACCGGGCTCGGCCGCATGTTCCTCCATGCCGCGAAGCTGGCGCTGCCGCATCCGCTTTCCGGCGCGCCGATCGAGCTTGAATCCCCGCTGCCAACCGAGCTGCGCAGCTTTATCGACAAACTGGACAAGAACGAAGCAAGGGAATATGGGCAAACGTTTTGAACTGATCGTCTTCGACTGGGACGGGACATTGATGGATTCGACCGGGGCCATCGTTGCCAGCATCCAGGCGGCGGCGACGGACCTCGGCATCGAACCGCCGTCCGACGAGCGCGCCAGTCACATCATCGGCCTCGGCCTGATCGATGCCCTGCGCCATGCCCTGCCGGACTTGCCGACCGAGCGCTATCAGGACGTCGCACTGCGCTACCGGCAGCATTACATGGCACGCGACCAGGATCTGCTGCTGTTCAGCGGTGCAGCGGAACTGCTTGATGAACTGGTCGCGGCCGGGCATATCCTTGCGGTTGCCACCGGCAAGACGCGCAAGGGGCTGGACCGTGCCTTCGAAGTCAGCGGCCTGGGCCCGCGCTTCCAGGCCTCGCGTTGCGCCGACGAGTGTCATTCCAAGCCACACCCGCAGATGCTCGAAGAACTGATGGCCGAGTTCGGGGTGGAACCCGAGGTGACGCTGATGATCGGTGACACCACCCACGATCTGCTGATGGCCCGGAATGCCGGCGTGGCCGCGCTGGGCGTGGCCTATGGCGCGCACCCGCGGCAGACGCTGGAGGCGGAATCCCCGTTGTTCTGCGCGGCCAATGTCGCGGAGCTGGCGGCGTGGTTGCGACAGCAAGCTTGAAGCGACGAATCTGCGCCAGCGGCGAACTTGTCGACGGTGGCCCTGGCCTGCGCTTTGCCGTGGAGCGCTTTGGCGTCGAAGTACCCGCCTTCGTCGTGCGTTTCCGCGGTCAGGTCCATGCCTATCTGAACCGTTGCGGCCACGTTTCGGTCGAACTGGATTGGCAGCAGGGCGAGTTCTTCGATGGTTCAGGCTTATACTTGATTTGCGCCACGCATGGCGCGCTCTACGCGCCGGATTCAGGGCGTTGTCTGGGCGGGCGCTGCAATGGCAAGGGGTTGGTGGCGGTTTCCGTAGCCGAACATGACGGGTGGATTGTTTTGATCGAGGAAGGTGGGCAAGGTGTCGGATAGCAACAATGATACGAACTGGGAACGCAAGGTTCTGGAAAAGCTCGCGCTCGAAGCGCTTGCCGAGCAGCGGCGCGGCCGGCGCTGGGGCATCTTCTTCAAATTGCTGGGCTTCGGCTATCTGGCGGTCCTGCTTTTTTTGGCGCTGGACTTGGGCCAGGGGGACAAGATCGGCGATGGCGAAAAATTCACTGCGCTGGTGAATCTGAACGGGGTGATCAAGGCCAAGGGCGACTCCAATGCCGAGGACATCATCAGCTCTCTGCAGACGGCCTTCGAGGACAAGCATACGGCGGGAGTCATCCTGCGCATCAACAGCCCGGGCGGCAGCCCGGTGCAGTCCGGAATCATCAATGACGAGATGCGGCGTTTGCGTGCCAAGTATCCGGATATCCCCCTGCACGTGGTCGTCGAGGACGTCTGTGCATCCGGTGGCTACTACGTGGCGGTGGCGGCGGACAAGATCTTCGTGGACAAGGCCAGCATCGTCGGGTCGATCGGCGTGCTGATGGACGGCTTCGGCTTCACCGGCACCATGGAAAAACTCGGCGTCGAGCGTCGCCTGCTGACGGCCGGTGTGAGCAAGGGTTTTCTCGATCCGTTTTCGCCGCAGAACGAGAACGACAAGGAGCATGCGCGGCAGATGCTGGGCGAGATTCACCAGCAATTCATCGACGTGGTGAGGAAAGGCCGCGGCAAGCGGCTCAAGGAATCGCCGGAAATGTTCTCCGGCCTGATGTGGAGCGGCGCCAAGAGCATCGAACTGGGCCTGGCCGACGGCTACGGCACGGTTGATAGCGTCGCCCGCGACGTCATCAAGGCCAGCGACGTGCGCGATTTCAGCATCAAGCAGAACTTCGCCGAGAAATTTGCCAAGCAGTTCGGCGCCGACATGGCCGAAGGCATGGCGAATGTGTTGACGCGGCTTACGTTGCGCTGACGATACTGACGCCGAGGTCGGCGAGCAGGAGTTCCTGGGCGCTGATGCGGCTGCGTTTGGTCGGCTTGGTGCGGTATTCGCCATTGCCGTCCATTTCCCAGGCCTGACTGTTGTCCGCCAGGTAGGGCTTGAGGCCTTCCTTGAGCACGCGCTGCTTGAGCTTGGGCTCCAGCACCGGGAAACTGATTTCAATGCGGCGGAAGAAATTGCGCTCCATCCAGTCGGCGCTGGACAGATAGATATTCTGCTTGCCGTCGGCGTGGAAATAGAAAATCCGGTGGTGTTCGAGGAAGCGACCGATCACCGAGCGCACCTGGATGTTGTCCGAGAGGCCCTTCACGCCAGGACGCAGTGAGCAGACGCCGCGCACGATCAGGTCGACAGTGACGCCCGCCGCGCTGGCTTCGTACAAGGCCGAAATGATTTCCGGTTCCAGCAGCGAGTTCATCTTGGCGATGATGCGTGCCGGCTTGCCGGCCAGTGCGGCCTCTGTTTCGGCGCGAATCGCGTTGAGCATGTTCGAATGGAGTGAAAAGGGCGCCTGCCAAAGGTGCTTCAGCGCGCTGGCCTTGCCCAGTCCGGTCAGTTGCTTGAAGACCTCATTGACGTCGTCGCCGATTTCCGGATTCGAGGTCAGCAGGCCGAAGTCGGTGTAGAAGCGCGTGGTGCGCGGGTGGTAGTTGCCGGTGCCGAGGTGGATGTAGCGCCGGTAGCCGTGATCCTCGCGGCGCAGGACCATCAGCATCTTGGCGTGGGTCTTGTAGCCGACCACACCGTAAACGACATGGGCGCCGACTTCTTCGAGGCGCGCCGCGATGGACAGGTTGGCTTCCTCGTCGAAACGCGCCATCAGTTCCACCACCACGGTGACTTCCTTGCCCTTTTCGGCGGCGCGCAGCAGGTGCTCCATCAGCACCGAATCGGTGCCGGTGCGATACACGGTCATCTTGATCGCGATCACCTGCGGGTCGTCCGCCGCCTGCTGCAGCAACTGGATCACCGGATTGAAGGTCTGGAAGGGATGGTGCAGCAGGATGTCATGCTTGCGGATGCTGGCGAAGATGTCGTAGCGCTTGGTCAGCACCTTCGGCAGGCCGGGCTGAAAAGGCTCGTACATCAGGTCCGGGCGATCCACTTGGTCGGGTACCGACATCAGGCGCACCAGGTTGACGATGCCCGGCACGCGATACAGGTCGCTGTGCTCGAGGCCGAACTGCTGCAGCAGGAATTCGGTCATGATTTCCGAACAGTTGTCGGCGACTTCGAGGCGCACGGCATCGCCGAAGTGGCGCTGCGGCAGTTCGCCCTGGAGGGCGATGCGCAGGTTCTTGACTTCTTCGTCGTCCACGAACAGGTCGGAATTGCGCGTGACGCGGAACTGGTAGCAGCCGAGCACGTTCATGCCGGTGAACAGTTCGCCGACGAATTCGTGAAGGATCGAGGAAAGAAAGACGAAGCCGTAGTCCACGCTGCAAAGCTTTTTCGGCAGTCGGATCACGCGCGGCAGGGCGCGCGGCGCCTGGACGATGGCCGCCCCCGAACTGCGGCCGAAGGCGTCGGCGCCTTCCAGTTCAACAGCGAAGTTGAGACTCTTGTTCAGCACGCGGGGGAAGGGATGCGAGGGGTCGAGGCCGATCGGGGTTAGTACCGGCATGACTTCCCTGCGGAAGAAATCCAGGATCCAGGCGCGCTGTTCGTCGTTCCACAAACTTCGGCGGAAGAAGGCGATGCCCTGCTTCTGCAGCGCCGGCAGGATGGCGTCATTGAGCAGCGCGTACTGTTCGGCGATCAGCTGGTGGGCCTGGTCCGTGACCCGACGAAACACGTCTTGCGGCGGCATGCCGTCGGCGCCTGCGGCATGGCTGCCCAGCTTGATCTGCTCCTTGAGGCCGGCGACGCGGATCTCGAAGAACTCGTCGAGGTTGGACGAGACGATGCAGAGGAAACGCAGGCGCTCCAGCAGAGGTACGCGCTCGTCCGCGGCCTGGGCGAGGACGCGCCGGTTGAAGGCGAGCAAGGACAGTTCGCGGTTGAGGAAATGCTCGTTGGGAAAGCGGCGGGGAGTCGACATGAGGGCTTTCAGGCGTTTCGGAAAGCACGATTATGTGTCAATTCCGTTGCCGCCGTATGACACGGAGCAAACCCTGGCTGCGCGGTAGAATCCTCGCATGGCATATGAACTGATCGCCGCGGTCGATCTCGGCTCCAACAGCTTTCGCCTGCAAGTGGGGCGGATCGTGGCCAACCAGATTTATCCCTTGGACGGACTCAAGGAGTCGGTGCGGCTCGCCGCAGGTTTGACACCCGACAAACGGCTTGATGAAGCGGCACAGCAGCGCGGGATCGAGGCATTGGCGCGCTTTGCCGAGCGTCTGCGCGACTTCGACCCGGGCGCGGTGCGCGCGGTGGCGACGAATACGCTGCGCGTGGCGAAAAACGCCGAAGCTTTCCTCGAGAAGGCCGAGGCCGCGCTCGGCTTCCCGATCGAAGTCATCGCCGGACGCGAGGAAGCGCGCCTGATCTATCTCGGCGTGGCGCACACGCTGGCGAATCCGCAAACGCGCCAGCTGGTGGTGGATATCGGCGGCGGCTCCACGGAATTCATCATCGGCCAGAACGTCAATCCGATCCGGCTCGAATCCCTTTACATGGGCTGCGTCAGCTTCAGCCTGCGTTTCTTTCCCGACGGGCGCGTCGACAAGCGCTCCTTCCGGGAAGCAGAACTGGCGGCACGTCGCGAGTTGCAGGCCATCGTCCACGCCTTCCGCGAAACCGGCTGGGACGAGGCGATCGGTTCCTCGGGTACCGCCAAGGCCATCGTCGACTTGCTGGAACTGAACGGGTTTTCAGACCACGGCCTGACCCGCGACGGGCTGGAGAAGCTGCGCAGCGAACTGTTCCATGCCGGCGAGGCTTCACGCATGAAACTGCAGGGCTTGCGCGCCGACCGGATTCCGGTCTTGCCCGGCGGCCTGGCGATCATGTCCGCGATCTTCAAGGAATTCGGCCTGGAGCGCATGGCGTTCTCGGAGGGCGCTCTGCGTCTCGGCGTGCTGTACGACCAACTGGGTCGTTATCATCACGAGGACCTGCGCGAAGCCACGGTGACCCGCTTCATGCAGCGCTACGAGGTGGACCAGCGACAGGCGACGCGCGTCGCCCGGACTGCGCTCGATCTGCTCAACCAGATGGTGCCGACCAGTCGCGTGGCGGGCCATCCGGATGCGCTGTTCCTGGTCTGGGCGGCCTACCTGCACGAAGTCGGAATATCCGTGGCGCATTCGAGCTATCACAAGCACAGCGCCTACATTCTTGCCAATGCCGACATGCCCGGATTTTCCAGGCGCGACCAGGCGCGCCTGTCGCGGCTGGTACTGGCGCATCGCGGCAAGCTGGAGCGCGCCCAGCCGCTGCGTGGTGAAGCGCCGGAAAGGACGCTGATTTTCTGCCTGCGCACGGCAGTCCTGCTGCATCGATCGCGCGATGACCAGCCCTTGCCGCCGCTCTCCGCCGGCTTCACCCGCCATGGTTTCCATCTCAGCCTGGGCGCCGAGGATTTGAATGTGCTGCCGCTGACCGCGGCGGCGCTGGAGGATGAAGCGCAGCAGTGGGCGGGGATCGGCGGCGATCTGAGGATCGAGCGTCGGACATGATCTGCCGGTCTGGTTTTCCTTATCGACAGGTTGGCGGCTGTGGGCGCCCTCGCGAGGCCTGCTATGATCAAAAATTTCAGCACCACCTGACGAGAAGAGTGCCATGACCAATCCCTACGCTGCCGGGCTGGACAAGAATCCGGCCAACTACGTTGCGCTGACGCCGCTCAGTTTCATCGAGCGTTCGGCCTACATTTATCCCGAGCGCGTGGCGACAATTCATGGCGCGCGCCGTTTTACCTGGGCCCATGCCTACGAGCGCAGCCGGCGACTGGCTTCTGCCCTGGCCATGCGAGGAGTCGGCGCCGGCGATACGGTGGCGGCGATGCTCAACAACACGCCGGAGATGTTCGAGTGCCATTTCGGCGTGCCGATGTGCGGCGCGGTGCTCAACACCCTGAACACGCGCCTCGACCCCGAGTCGATCGCCTTCATGCTCAACCACGGCGAAGCCAAGGTGCTGATCACCGACCGCGAATATTCTCCGATGGTCGGGAAGGCCCTGGCAGGCCTGGGACGCGAAATATTCGTCATCGATGTCGATGATTCCGAGTACACCGGCCCCGGCGAGCGGGTCGGCAGCATCGACTATGAAACTCTGCTGGCCGGCGGGCATCCGGACTACGCATGGAAAACACCGGCCGACGAATGGGATGCGATCTCGCTCAACTACACCTCGGGCACCACCGGCAACCCCAAGGGCGTGGTCTATCACCACCGCGGCGCCTACCTCAATGCGCTGTCCAACATCGTCTCCTGGGGCATGCCGCCGCAGTCGGTGTATCTGTGGACGCTGCCGATGTTTCATTGCAACGGTTGGTGCTTCCCGTGGACCGTGGCCGCCAATTCCGGGACCAATGTCTGCCTGCGCCGGGTCGATGCGAAGCTGATTCTCGATGCCATCAGGGAGCACAAGGTCAGCCACTATTGCGGCGCGCCCATCGTGCATTCGCTGCTGATCAGCGCCCCGGCCGAGTGGCGCGCGGGCATCAACCACAAGGTCTCGGCGCTGGTCGCCGCGGCGCCGCCGCCCGCTGCCGTGATCGAAGGCATGGGCAAGATCGGCTTCAACATCACCCACGTCTACGGCCTGACCGAAACCTATGGCCCGGCCGCCGTCTGCGCCAAGCATGACGAGTGGCTGGAGTTGCCGCTGGACGAACAGGTGCGGCTCAATGGCCGCCAGGGCGTGCGCTATCACTGCCAGGAAGGCATCACGGTGATGGATCCGGAGACCATGCAGCCGGTGCCCTGGGACGACCAGACCATGGGCGAGATCATGTTCCGCGGCAACCTCGTGATGAAGGGCTACCTGAAGAATCCCAAGGCGACCGAGGAGGCTTTCCGCGGCGGCTGGTACCACACGGGTGATCTGGCCGTGATGCAGCCCGACGGTTACGTCAAGATCAAGGATCGCAGCAAGGACGTGATCATCTCGGGCGGCGAGAACATCTCCTCGATCGAGGTCGAGGACACGTTGTATCGCCACCCGGCGGTGATGGGCGCCGCGGTGGT
>JANMTA010000273.1:0-2688 GCA_031389965.1 Betaproteobacteria bacterium | reverse complement strand
TGCGTGCCGCGCCCGAAAGGCAGCAGGTCGACGTTGCCGCAATCGGGGCAGGCGCGCGGAACGCGCGCTTCGAAGCCGCAGTGATGGCAGCGCAGGCGCTGGTCGGCAAGATGCAGCACCAGATTGGCGGCGCAGCGCTGGCAGCGCGAGATCCAGCCGCAGGGCGGGCAGGCCAGCACCGGCGCATAGCCGCGCCGGTTGAGGAAGACCAGGCTTTGCTCGCCGCGATCCAGGCGCAACTGCAGGCCGGCCAGCAGCGCTGCGGAAAGTCCTTCCTGCAACTTTTCGCGCCGCGTGTCGATGATGCGCACCACGGGCATCGCCTCGGCCACCGCGCGCTCGGGCAGTTCCAGCATTGCATAGCGCCCGGTACTTGCGTGATGGAAGGTCTCCAGCGAGGGCGTCGCGGAGCCGAGCACGATCGGGATGTTCAATTGATGCGCGCGCCAGATCGCCACGTCGCGCGCCGAATAGCGCAGGCCCTCCTGCTGCTTGAAGGAGGCATCGTGCTCTTCGTCGACCACGATCAGTTGCAGGCGCGGCAGCGGCATGAACACGGAGAGCCGGGTGCCGAGCACGATGTCGGCGTGGCCTGAAAGCGCTTCAAGGAAACCGCGCGCGCGCGCCGCGTCACCCATGCCGCTGTTGGCGCAAACCACATGCGCGGCGGGGAAGCGCGCCGCGACGCGGCCTTCGAGCTGCGGCGTCAGGGCGATCTCGGGCACCAGCATCAGCGCCTGGCCGCCGCGCGCGAGCACGGCATCGATGGCGCGCAGATAGACTTCGGTCTTGCCGCTACCGGTGACGCCATGCAGCAGCATGACGTGGAAGCCGTCCTGGCCGGCGATGGCCGTCACCGCCTCCTGCTGCGCGGCCAGCAGTTGCGGCAATGGCACAGAAGTTATGTCCCCGGCGCCTGCGCCGGGGACGGTATCCCTTGCGGACGGCGCCGGCGGGACGGCGATTGGCGACTCTGCCAGCATCCTGGCTCCGGCGTAACGCCCGCTGGCGCGGGCATTAGCCTTCTCTGAAACTCCACTTCGCTCCGTTTTAGTTTCGGCGTAACGCCCGCTAACGCTGGCATTAGCCTTCTCTGAAACTCCACTTCGCTCCGTTTTCATGCGCGGCAATTTGCCGCGCCGCAGCATCGGCGGCAGGGCGAAGGAGGTCACTTCACCCAGCGGCGTCTGATAGTAGCGTGCGCAAAATTCGCAGAGCGCCAGCCATTCCGGCGGCAAGGCCGGCATGTCGCGCAGGATCGCGGCAACCTCTTTCAGCCTGGCGTCCGGCTGCTCGCTCGCCGTCGCCAGCCCGACGATCACTCCGGTTCGCAATCCCGTGCCAAAAGGCACGCTCACCCGCCGGCCGACGTCGCTCTCGTCGGAGTCCGGCGCGAGGTAATCGAAAAGCCTCGGCAGGGGCAGATCAAGAGCAACGCGAACGATGTTCATGCCGGGTCAGATGCTTGCGGATCAATGCTCGAAAAAACCTCGGCATAAGCCTTCAAGCCGTTGCTGCAAATGAGAAAACTGCTTACCCACAAATTCTGTGGATAACTTTGTGAGTAATGACGCGGCAAAAGCCCTAAGTGACCGTCCGGCAAGGGCCTTTTAATCTCTGCGTAATATTTGAACAAAATATTATTGTTCATATTCAATTAGTTATTAGCTTCTGAGTTGAAGGTCTCAGTAAAACCGTGGCCTCGCAGCCCATTACCGATTTCTGTGAGTAAGTCAACAGCGCAGGGCTTTTTTCACCCCCTCGGCAAGCCTTGCCGGAAGGCCTTTTTCGGGCGAGGGGGCGGCGCAAAGCGCGCCCCCGTTGGCCTGTGCCAAATCAGCCCCGTGCGGAACCGCGCCGGCTGTGGCTGTGCACGGTGTCAACCAGAATTTTTACATTTTCCGGCGGGGTAAATTGCGAAATTCCATGGCCGAGATTGAAAACGTGGCCACCCGATTTGCGGCTGTCCGCCGCGTCGCTGCCGTAACTGTCCAGCACACGCCGCGCTTCGGCCGCGACCTTCTCGGGTGAGGCGAACATGGCCATCGGGTCGAAATTTCCCTGCAGCGCAACACGGTCGCCGACGCGTCGCCGCGCTTCGCCGAGGTCGGTGGTCCAGTCGAGCCCCACCGCGTCGCAGCCGATGTCGGCGATCGCTTCCAGCCACTGGCCGCCGCCCTTGGTGAACACGATGCAGGGCACGCGCTGGCCGTCGTGTTCGCGCTTGAGCCCGGCCACGATGCGCTGCATGTAGTCCAGCGAGAACTCGCGGTAGGCCGCATGCGACAGCACGCCACCCCAGGAGTCGAAAATCATCACCGCCTGGGCGCCGGATTCGATCTGGGCATTCAGGTAATCGGTCACCGCGCTGGCGGTTACATCCAGAATGCGGTGCAGCAGGTCGGGACGGTCGTAAAGCATGGTCTTGATGGTGCGGTAATCGGTTGGCGAACCCGAACCACCTTCGACCATGTAGCTGGCGAGGGTCCACGGACTGCCGGAAAAGCCGATCAGCGGCACCGAGTTGCCCAGCGCGCGCCGGATTTCGGCGACCGCATCCATGACGTAACGCAGGTGCACATTCGGATCCGGCGCCGTCAGGTCGCGAATCGCCCATTCCTCACGCAAGGGGCGTTCGAATTTCGGCCCCTCGCCCTCGGCGAAATACAGACCGAGGCCCATCGCGTC
>JANMTA010000262.1:0-4254 GCA_031389965.1 Betaproteobacteria bacterium | reverse complement strand
CCGTCCGGCTCGGATTACTTCTTGCAGTCTTCCGGCGTGCGCGGCGTGATCTTCTTTTCTTCCGCGTACTTGGCAGAAGCCAGCATCACCATCGGGCGCAGCACCTTCTCGTCGCCCTGGTACCAGTCGGAGGTGAAGTTCCACTTCTTGCCGTCCCAGGTGTGAACCCGCGCCCATGCCGAACCCATGTGGTCGAGGCAGGAGGTCTGCACCGGACGCATCACGCCGGCCAAGCCCATCCCGTCCAGTGCCTTCTGGTCGAGGTTGAGATTCTCCAGGCCCCAGCGCATCTGCTCGCCGGTGATGCGCTTGCCCTTGCCATAACGACTCTGGGCGACACGCACGGCTTCAACCTGCAGCATGGACGAGATCAGGCCACGCATGTACAGCACCTGGCCGACTTCTTCCTTCGGACCGGTACCCTGGCCCTTGGCGTGCAGCTTTTCGAGGACTTCCTTGACCACCTTGGAACCCTGCTCAGCGCCGTGCTGCATGGCCAGGGCGTTGTAACCCTTGGCGCCGTCGCCGACGTCCTTGACGTCCGGTTCGGCACCCGCCCACCAGAT
This sequence comes from Betaproteobacteria bacterium, assembly GCA_031389965.1. Taxonomy (GTDB): domain Bacteria; phylum Pseudomonadota; class Gammaproteobacteria; order Burkholderiales; family Rhodocyclaceae; genus Sulfuritalea. The sequence goes on along the minus strand of JANMTA010000262.1, from coordinate 3,688 downwards.
GCCATACATCTTTTCGCGCGGATAGCCGGTGGCCTGGGCTTCCTTGAGCGAGGTCGAGTTCATCACGCCCCAGCCCCACAGGAGTACATAGTCAGGCTTGTTCTGGCGAATCTGCAGCCAGGTGGCCTTTTGCTCGACGCCAGGATGGGCGACTGGCAGCAGGGAGAGATCAAAGCCGTGCATCTTGGCGCGCTCCTGCAGCAGGGCGATCGGCTCCTTGCCGTAGGGGCTGTCGTGATAGACCAGCGTGATCTTCTTGCCCTTCAGCTTGTCGAACCCTCCCTCTTTCTTGGCGATATGCTGCACCAGGACGTCAGCGCCCATCCAGTAGGTGCCGACCAGCGGGAAGTTCCAGCCGAACACGGCGCCGTTTTGCGACTCGCTGCGGCCGTAGCCGGCGGTGATCACGGGAATCTTGTCGACCGGGGCCTTCTCGGTCAGCGCGAAGGTGATGCCGGTGGACAAAGGCTGCACTGCCGTGGCGCCGCCATGCTTGCCCTTCAGGCGCTCGTAGCATTCGACGCCGCGGTCGGTGGCGTAGCCGGTTTCGCACTCCTCCCAGATCAGCTTGACGCCATTGACGCCGCCACGCGCATTGGTCAGCTTCATGTAGTCGACGAAACCGTTGGCCCAGGGCGCGCCGTTGGGCGCGTAGGCGCCGGTGCGGTAAGCCAGTACGGGGAAGAACTGCTCCTCGGCCGCGAATGTCGCAGGCGCGGTAAGGGCAGCGGAAAGACCGATCGCGGCGAGCGACGCGGCAACTGCTATTTTGCGTAGTTTCATTTTCTCTCCTCCTAGGATGATTTAGTGTTTCACCTGCAATAAACCAGAACTGCGACGCCGGACCATCTCATGCGCCGGCTTCGCCTCTGTCTCTCAATGGGGGAAGGGCCACAGCCGCAGCTTCTCCCTCCCAGTCGCCCACAAGCGGGCAATGCCGTGCGGTTCGACGATCAGGAAAAACACGATCAGCGAACCAAAGATGACGATTTCGAGGTGCGACACCAGCGCGATCGAAACTTCCAGCCCGAACAAGCCCCCGACGAGCGGCAGCATTTGATTCAGGAAGATGGGCAGGATCACGATGAAGGCCGCACCAAAAAAGCTTCCGGAAATCGCCCCCAGGCCGCCGATGATGACCATGAACAGCAATTGCAGGGACCGGTCGATGGAGAACGCCGCCGGTTCCCAGGAACCAAGGTTAACCATGCCCCAAAGCGCACCCGCCACCCCAAGATAAAACGAACTGACGGCGAAGGCGGTGAGTTTGGCGTACATCGGACGGATGCCGATCACGGTGGCTGCCACGTCCATGTCGCGAATGGCCATCCATTGCCGGCCCATGTTGCCGCGCACCAAGTTCTTCGCCATGACGCTGAACGCCACCAGGACACCGAGGCAGAACAGATACTTGTCGGTTGGCGTATTGATGGTCCAGCCCAGCAGATCGATGTCGGCCACCGACACCGAACCCGAAGATGAGTTGTTGGTAAACCATTTGATGCGCAGGAAGGCCCAGTCCCAGAAGAACTGGGCCGCAAGGGTGGCCACCGCAAGATACAGGCCGCGCACGCGCAGACTGGGCACGCCGAACACGATACCAGCCACGGCAGCCATCAGGCCGCCCAGCAGGATTGCGACGAGTGCCGGCATGCCATCGACGCGTATCAGAAAATTGTAGGCGGCATAAGCGCCCACCGCCATCGAAGCTCCCGCGCCGAGCGTGATCTGCCCGCAATAGCCGACCAGGATATTCACACCCAGCGCAGCCAGCGACAGGATCAGGAAGGGAACCAGGATGGCGCGGAACATGTACTCGTCCACCAGCAACGGAACCCCGACAAAGGCAAAAACCACGAGGGCGAGAATCGCCCAGCGATCTTGCGGAATCGCAAACACCTGCTGATCAGACTTGTACGAGGTCTTGAACTGACCGTTTTCTCTATAGAACATCCGTTGTCCTTCGAATCAAACGCAAATAAACGCTGTTCTAGTTCCGGCCGCTATGCTTAACGTGCTGCGCACGTTAGCCTGCACTGAAAAATTATTGATCATGTTCATACCCGATCAATAATTTTTTCTCCGAACAAGCCTTGCGGCCTGAACAGGAGGAAGACCAGCGCCAGCATGTAGGCAAACCAGATCTCGATGCCGCCACCCACGTAGGGGCCCAAGTAGACCTCGGAAAGCTTCTCGCCGACACCAATGATGAGGCCACCGATGATGGCGCCCGGCACCGACGTCAATCCGCCGAGGATCACCACCGGCAAGGCGCGCAGCGCAATGGTCGACAGCGAAAACTGGACGCCCAGCTTGGAGCCCCAGATGATGCCGGCGACCAGCGCCGTGATGCCGGCAACGCACCAGACGATGACCCAGATCCGTCCCAGCGGAATGCCAATCGACTGCGCAGCCTGGTGATCGTCCGCGACCGCGCGCAGCGCCCGGCCGGTAGCGGTCTTCTGGAAGAATATCGACAGCGAGATGACCAGCAGGGCCGCGATCAGCGCGGCGATGAAGTCTTCCTTGTTGATCAGGATGCCGCCCTCAAAGACGCTTTCCAGCATCATCACCGGCTCCTTGGGCATGCCGACGTCGATCTTGTAGATGGCGCTGCCGAAGATGGTCTGACCGATGCCGTCGAGGATGTAGGCGATGCCCAGCGTGGCCATCAGCAGGGTCGCGCCCTCCTGGTTGACCAGATAGCGCAAAGCCAGCCGCTCGATCAGCCAGGCGACGACGAACATGATCACCACGGCGACGGCAAAGGCCAGCACATTGGCCATGAACAGGTTGTCCATGCCCAGCCAGCGCGGAATCCACTCGGAAAAGCGCGCCATGGCCAGTGCCGCGAACAGCACCATCGCACCCTGGGCAAAATTGAACACCCCGGAGGCCTTGAAGATCAGCACGAAACCGAGCGCCACCAGCGAGTAAAGCATGCCGCTCATCAGGCCGCCAAGCAGGGTTTCCAGGAAAAAAGCCATTGGTCAGGTTCCTTGACGTGAAATACGACCGCGAGCGCCGCTGGTGATATCGAGCGCAGCGAGCAAACTTAGTCCCCCGCCCCGGGGCGGGGGGCGTAGGCGGGGTTTCGCAAAGCACTGCTTTGCGCCGCCGCAGCCGGCTGGCTGTGCAAAGCCAGCCGTGGAACGGGGATGGGGGGCAATTCCGTAGCCATTGACTTTCATGATCGTGAGCATCATGAAAGTCAATGGCTGGCGCCGAGATAGGCGCTGATGACATCAGGATTGGCGCGGACTTCGTCCGGCGTGCCGTCGCCGATCTTCTTGCCGTAATCGAGCACCACGACGCGGTCGGAAATGTCCATGACGACACCCATGTCGTGCTCGATCAATACGATGGTGGTGCCGAACTCGTCATTCACGTCGAGAATGAAGCGGCACATGTCCTGTTTTTCCTCGACGTTCATGCCGGCCATCGGTTCGTCGAGCAGCAGGATCTGCGGCTCCATGGCCAGGGCGCGGGCCAGATCGACACGCTTTTGCAGGCCGTAGGGCAGGCGTCCCACCGGCGTCTTGCGGATGTGCTGGATTTCGAGAAAGTCGATGATCTCCTCGACCTTGGCGCGGTGCTCCAGTTCCTCGCGCTGCGCCGGGCCGAACCAGAAAGCCTGCTGCAGCATGTTGGCCTTCATCTTCAGGTTGCGCCCGGTCATGATGTTGTC
>JANMTA010000261.1:0-2151 GCA_031389965.1 Betaproteobacteria bacterium | reverse complement strand
GTGATCCACTTCACTTCGGTCATTTCATCCATCGAGTATTTGCCGCCCTCGCGGCCGAAGCCGGAATCCTTGACGCCGCCGAAGGGCACGTGCGGCTCGTCGAGCAGCGTGCAGTCGTTGATGTGCACCATTCCCGATTCGAGGCGCAGCGAAAGATCCATGGCCTTTTGCAGGTCGTTGGTGATCAGCGCGGCGGACAGCCCGAAACTCGAATCGTTGGCCAGCGCCAGCGCCTCCTCGCTGTCGGCAGCGCGGATCACCGACATTGCCGGGCCGAAGGTTTCCTCGCGGAACACCTCCATGTCGGGAGTGACGCCGGCCAGCACGGTGGGCCGGTAGTAGGCGCCCTCGCCCGTGCCGCCCATCAGCAATTTGGCCCCCTTGGCGACGGCGTCCTTGATGTGGCGGTCGATCACGGAACACTGCTTCGTGTCGATCAGCGGCCCGATCACGGTGTGCGGATCGCGCGGGTCGCCGACCTGGTAGGTGGCGACCTTGGCCACCAGCTTTTCGCAGAAGGCGTCGAACACCGGGGCCTCGACGATCAGCCGCGAATTGGCCATGCAGATCTGCCCCTGGTGCAGGAACATGCCGAAGGCGGCGGCCTTGACGGCGTAGTCGAGGTCGGCATCCTTGAGCACGATCAGCGGGCTCTTGCCGCCCAGTTCCAGGGTGACCCGCTTCATGTACTTGCCGGCCTCGGCGGCGAGCTGGCGGCCGACGCCTGTCGACCCGGTGAAGGTGACCATGCGGATGCGCGGATCGGACATCAGGCGGTTGCCCAGCACCGACAGTTCCACAGGGATGACGTTGAGCACGCCCCTGGGCAGGCCGGCCGCCTCGAAAATCTCGGCGATCTTGAGGCCGCTCACCGGCGTGTAGGGCGAGGGCTTGAGGATGAAGGTGTTGCCGGCGGCCAGCGCCAGCGCCACCTTCTTCATCGCCAGCAGGAAGGGGAAGTTGAACGGCGCGATGCCGGCGATGACGCCCAGCGGCCGGCGTACGCTCATCGAAAACACGCCGGGGCTGTCGGAGGGAATGGTCTCGCCGGTGATGCGCCGGCACTCGCCGGCGGCGCTGCGCAGCAGGTTCACCACGAACGAGGCTTCGAACATGGCCTTGCCGAACACCGAACCCGCCTCGTCCATCAGCACGTCGGCGATCTCGGGAATCCGCTGTTCGAGGATGTCGGCGGCCTTCAGCAAAATCGTCTCACGCTGGCTGGCGAGGCTGTTGCCCCAGGCGACGCGGGCACCGTGAGCGGCGGCAATGGCCCGTTCGACGTCGGCCTCGCCGGCGTGATGCACGCGCGCATAGACCTGGCCGGTGGCCGGATTGGTATCGTCGAGGATGGTGTTGCTGGACGAGGCGACCCACTCGCCGCCGATGAACAGCTTGTACTCTTTCATGCGTGCTCCCAGTGTGGTGTTTGTGAATAATCGAACCGCAAAACTTCCGCTACGTCATTCCGGCGAAGGCCGGAATCCAGGCGAATCAAGGCGCTGGACACCGGCATTCGCCGGTGTGACGGCTTATTCAGCGCTCCTAAAGGCTGATGCCGCACCGGCCGGGTGCGAGGATGTTGTTGGGATCGAGCGCCTTCTTCAGCTTCTTCTCGACACTGCGCTTGACCGGACCGTAAGTCGCCGCGACTTTTTCGGCAAACGCCGTGTTGGCGCGGTACATGCCGTAGCCCTCTTTGGCGAAGGTGTGCAGCAATTCGTCATAGCAGGCGTAGGCTTTCTTGGACTGCTCCTCGTCGGAACGGTCGAAGAGCAGGTCGATGACGTGATGCATGTCGCGCCAGCCGACGATGAATTCGCCGACATAATCGAAGCCGTACTTGGCCAGGATGTCCTTGGCCATTTTCATCTGCTTCAGGGTTTCCGAGCCCTTGGCCTGCGACACCGGCGCGAACCAGATCGAGCCGCCGCCGCCGCGCCAGTTGTAGAGGCCGAACTCGCCGAGGTTGGGCTTGCCCTTCATCAGGTCGAAGCGGTACTGCAGCGCCTGGCTGCCCCTGGACTGCTCGGCGGTGATGATCTTGCCGCCGGTTCCCGCCGCCACCGCCTCGATGATCTTCCAGTTGGCGTCGTTGGTTTCCTTGGTGCCGTAGAGGCCGGCATACACGTTCCAGGCGCCGATGTTGTG
>JANMTA010000238.1:0-1719 GCA_031389965.1 Betaproteobacteria bacterium | reverse complement strand
GACAACCATGCCCGTCAATTACGCCACTCCCGCCCCCGCAGCCCTGTTCCCCGTCGCCGGCGTGCGTCTCGGCACCGCCGAGGCCGGCATCCGCAAGAAGGACCGGCGCGACTTGACGCTGATCGAGTTCGCGCCGGGCAGTCGTGCCGCCGGCGTGTTCACCCAGAACCGCTTCTGCGCGGCGCCGGTCACGCTGTGTCGCGAACATCTGGCCGGCGACAGCAGCATCCGAGCCCTGGTGATCAACACCGGCATCGCCAACGCTGCCACCGGCGAGCAGGGCCTGCGCGCGGCGCGCGAGACCTGCGATGCCGCGGCGCGCCTGCTGGGCTGCGCGGCGCGCGAGGTGCTGCCCTTCTCGACCGGGGTGATTCTCGAACACCTGCCGGTCGAGCGCCTGATCGCCGGGCTGCCGGCGGCGCAGGCCGATCTCAAGGCGGACAACTGGCACGCCGCAGCCCACGCCATCATGACCACCGACACCGTGGCCAAGGCCGCCTCGCGCCGCATCGAGCTGGGCGGCAGGACCATCACCGTGACCGGCATCAGCAAGGGTGCCGGCATGATCCGGCCCAACATGGCGACCATGCTCGGCTTCGTCGCCACCGATGCCGGCGTTGCGCCGGCTCTGCTGCAGCAGCTGGCGAAGGATGCGGCGGACGCCTCGTTCAACTGCATCACGGTCGATGGCGATACTTCAACCAACGATTCCTTCGTCGTCATCGGTACCGGCGCTTCCGGCTGCGAGATCGACAGCGAATCGTCACCGCACTGGCCGGTGCTGCGCGACGCGGTGATCGGTGTGGCGCAGGAGCTGGCGCAGGCCATCGTGCGCGACGGCGAGGGCGCGACCAAGTTCATCACCGTGAAAGTCGGCGCTGGCGCCACGGCGCAGGAATGCCGTCAGGTGGCTTATGCCATCGGCCATTCGCCGCTGGTGAAGACGGCCTTCTTCGCCTCCGACCCGAATCTCGGGCGCATTCTCGCCGCCATCGGCTATGCCGGCATTGCAGATCTGGATTCCACCGGCGTCCGCGTCTGGCTCGGCAGTCGGGTTGGCAACAACTTCGAGGAAGTGCTGGTCTCGGAGCACGGCGGCCGCGCCGCCAGCTACCGCGAGGAGGATGGCGTGCGCATCATGCGCGAAGCCGAGATCACCGTACGCATCGATCTTGGCCGTGGCGCAGCTCAGGCCACGGTGTGGACCTGCGATTTCTCCTATGATTACGTGAAGATCAATGCTGACTACCGCTCCTGAGGAATCAACAATGACCCTGCAAGACCCGCAACGCTTCGAGCGGGCCATCGCCCTGTTCGATGCCGCCAACGCCGCAGACCCCAACCAGGACGAAGGGCAGCCCAAGGAGCTGCTCTATGCGCAGCGCATGACCGAGATGATCGGTCGCTACGCGCCGGACGCCAGCGAAGTCGCCCAGCTGGCGGTGCGCGCCCAGCACATCCGGCGCTGGACGGTGCCGCGCAACAGCTATGCGATGACCAAGGAAGGCTACCTGGCCTGGCGTACCGGCCTCTACAAGTTCCACGCCGAGACGGCCGGCGAGCTGATGCGGCAGGCCGGTTACGATGACGACACCATCGCCAAGGTCAGGATGGCGGTCGGCAAGCGCCAGCTCAAGGTGAATCCGGACACGCAGATGATGGAAGACGTCACCGACCTGGTGTTCATCGAGTACTACATGCTCGGCTTCGCCGGCCAGC
>JANMTA010000178.1:0-2186 GCA_031389965.1 Betaproteobacteria bacterium | reverse complement strand
GGCCGGGTGGCGAACAGCGCGGCCAACCGCTCACGCAGACGGCCATAGCAGCGCGGATCGTAGGGCTGGCTGAATTCGGGATCCTCGCCGAGCCCGAGCTTGCTGAACAGCAGTGCATTGAACTGCGGCTCCAGCGCCTGAATGCTGACGAAATGCCCATCGGCGCAGGCGTAGGTGCCGCACCAGTGCGGGCCGTCGAGGATGCCGCGACCGCGTTCAATCGGCATCTGCCCTGCGGCGTGCAGGGACAGCAGCAGATTCATCAGGTTGGCGCTGCCGTCCACCACGGCGGCATCTATCACTTGCCCCGCGCCGCCGCGCTGGACATTGAGAATTCCGGCGAGGAGGCCCATCGCCAGGTAGAGGGCGCCGCCGCCCAGGTCGCCGACCAGGGTCGGCGGCGCGAGCGGCGGCTTTCCCGGTTCGCCGGAGTACCACAGGGCGCCGGAAAGCGCGATGTAGTTGAGGTCGTGTCCGGCGCTTTGCGCCAGCGGTCCGCTCTGTCCCCAACCCGTCATGCGTCCATAGACCAGCTTCGGATTGCGCGCCAGGCAGATATCAGGCCCGAGGCCGAGGCGCTCCCTGACGCCGGGCCGCATGCCTTCGATCAGCGCGTCGGCACGCTCGATTAACCTCAAAACGGCATCGATCGCTCGCGCATCCTTCAGGTCCAGCGCCAGCGAACGCTTGCCGCGATTGAGGATGGCATTCTTGCCCATGTCGAGCGGATCGCCGGCCTTGCCGCTGAGCCGCTCGACCAATATGACTTCGGCGCCCATGTCGGCCAGCAACATGCCGCAGAAAGGCCCTGGCCCGATGCCGGCGATTTCGACGATGCGAACTCCGTCGAGAACTCCCATTTTGACTACTCCTTGTCACTTGGCGCAGAAACCGCAACGTCGCAAGCATGACATTTTTCAGCCACGTTGCCGATTTCGGATAACTTGTGCGGCCTGCCGCCACCTAGAATCACGCCAAGGCGGCACGCGTAGGTCGCCCATCAACGAGATCCGAATCGCATTGCGCTCACATTTATTGATGGATCGTCCACCGTGCAGAACTTAACAGGAATGAGGGGAGTGATGGCAGCAGCGTTGCTGATCTCGCTCCAGGCGACTGCCGCTCAATCGGCGGCGACGGTGTATGCCCTCAACTGCCTGGGCTGCCATTTCCCGCCCGAGGAATTCACCCGCGAAGCGCTTCCCCTGGTCGGCCAGTTTGCCCAGACCGAAAGCGGCCGCGTCTTCTTCATCCGGACTTCGGCCGCAGGCGGCAAGCCCATCGACAAGGAACAGGACGCGCGCCTTCTGCGAGAGATCCTGAACTGGAAAAAGAGTTGCTCGGTGATTCTGCAGGATGCCCCGCTGCTCAAATATACGGGCGCTCGATGACTCGCTGGCGACAGACGCTTTGCGCGTTGCTTACCGGATGTGCTTTCGCCTGCATGGGATCGACGGCTGCTGCGCAGTCCCCGCGCCTGCAAGCCCTGCCGGCGCCTGCGGCAGTCAAGCCGGCTCTGGCCAAGCTGGGCTGGCATTTGTTTTTCGAGCCACGCCTGTCGGGCGACGGCAGTCGCAGTTGCGCGAGTTGTCACCTGCCGTCGCGGGGGTATGCCGACGGTGAGCCGCTGTCGCGAGGCTACAACGGTAGCGAGTATTTTCGCAATGCGCCGGGCCTGCTCTCGGTACGGCTGAAGACCCGCTTGATGTGGGACGGCCGGCTCGACGGCACTGATCTGCCGACGGCGGTGCGCGACATGGTTACCGAAGCGCATTTCATGAATGCCGACGGACGCCTGATCCAGGAGCGCATCCGCCAGATTCCCGAACTGCTCGCGCTGTGGCGCGAGGCTTTCGGGGCGCAGAGCCAGCCCTACGGCCCGCAAGTCTTCGTCGCCATTGCCGAATTCCTCAGGACGCTGGATGGCGGCGACACCCTGGTAGACCGCGTCCTGCGTGGCGACAGGGTGGCGCTGCCGGTGCCGGTGCGCGAGGGGATGGCCTTGTTCGGCGGCAAAGGCCAGTGCATCCGTTGCCACAACGGAGTGCTGGGGACCGATGGCAAGGCGTATCGGCTTGGCGTACCCGAGCATGCCGCGATTGCGCAGGAAGCGCTGCGCACGATTACCCTGCTGCGCCACCACGCCACCATGGGCGTGCCGAACTACATGGCCGAACGCAAGGATC
>JANMTA010000163.1:0-2191 GCA_031389965.1 Betaproteobacteria bacterium | reverse complement strand
TGAAACAGGTGCGAGGTGGCGTGAGCCATGCCGACCAGCGCAATCACCGCGGCATCGGCACGGACAGGGGTGTGGGCAAGCATCGGCCGATGCTAACCGAAATCCGCGGCTGAAATATCTGCTGACACTCCCTAACAGACGGACGTTCAAGGCCCGCCTATCTTGCGCCTCATGGGCGGCGCATGAGCGCCACCCGCCAACCAGAGGAGATCGTCATGAAAACGAAGTTTCAGTGCAGGCTAACGTCGGCCTTAACGACGTTAAGCGCAGCGGCCGGAACTAATGTAAAAACCTTGCGAGTCGGCCTGATCGCCACCACGCTGCTGGCCCTGAGCGCAATCACATCCCCGGCGCGCGCCGACAACCAGTATGTCGATCGCGGCGGATGGCGCCAAGATAGCCACGGTTTCGACCGCGGCGGTTGGCGTCAGGACAACCGCGAAATCCGCCAGGACCGGCGCGAACTGCGCGGCGACTACCGCGAACTGGCCAGGGACCGCGCCGACTACCGCCACGCCAGGGCTCACGGCGATGTCGCCCGGATGCACCGCGAGCGCATGGAAATCCGCCAGGACATTCGGGAAATCCGCCACGACCGGGCCGAACTGCGCCGCGATGTGCATGATGCGCGCCATGACCGCCGCCACGACCATGCGGTTTGGCAGGTGCCACTGCGCGTCCATTGGCTCGCAGGCGGCTCGTGGCAGAACAACGGCTATCATTTCGGCTGGTAGCCAAGCCGCAGCAATCCGGACGGCGGTTGAGGCCCGGTCAGGCTTTGCGCTTCACCAGGTGTTTGCGCAACCAGCCGGCGAACTCGACCTCGTCGAGTTCGCCGGCGGCGAGGGCAATCACGGCAATGGTAGCTTCCGCTTGTGTCGCGACGAGGCGATGGCCGTTCAAGACAAGGAACAAACCGACGGAGAGAAACGCGGCCCGCTTGTTGCCATCGACAAAGGGATGGTTCTGCGAAATCCCGGAACCATAGGCAGCCGCCAGATCAGCAACATCCGGCTCGCCATAAGCCGCGAGATTTTGCGCACGCGCCAGAGCGGAATCGAGCAAACCCTCATCGCGCATGCCCGCGGCACCACCATGTTCGGCCAGGCTTTCGCCGTGCAGCAGCAACAGCGCCCGCTTGTCGAGCCAGCGCCAGCTCACTTGGCGAGCGCGTGGAAAGTATCGCGGAACTCACGCATGAAATCGCGGCCAGCCGTCATCTGCTCTTCGAGCGCCGGGTCATATGGCGTGACCACATAACCGTCCGGCGTCTCGGTGAGAAAGATCGACTCGCCCTTCTTCAGTTTCAGGTTGGCGAGCACCTCCTTGGGCAGGATGACGCCGACGGAATTTCCGATCTGGGTGAGTTTGAGGATGTGCACGGCGGGCTCCGGCGAAGTTATAACGGTTGTTATACTACGCTGGAGCCCGCTTGGTTTCAAGCCCTCTTGAAGCTCAGTTGCCCCTTGCTGACATCGACCTTGACCAGATCCTTCGGCCCGAAGCTGCCGTCGAGGATCAGCCTCGACAGCGGATTCTCGATGCGCTCCTGGATCGCCCGCTTCAGCGGCCGCGCGCCGAACACCGGGTCGAAGCCGGCCTCGGCCAGCAGCGCCAGCGCCGCATCGGAAACCTCCAGCGCCATGTCGAGTTTCGCCATGCGCTTCTCCAGGTACTTGAGCTGGATCTTCGCGATGCCGGCGATGTTCTTCTCGTCCAGCGCGTGGAACACCACGATCTCGTCGATGCGGTTCACGAACTCCGGGCGGAAATGCATCTTGACTTCGCCCATTACCGCCAGCTTGATCACCTGATAGTCGTCGCCGGACATCCGCTGGATCATCTGGCTGCCGAGATTGGAAGTCATCACGATGACCGTGTTCTTGAAGTCCACGGTGCGGCCCTGGCCGTCGGTCATGCGGCCGTCGTCGAGCACCTGCAACAGCACGTTGAACACGTCCGGATGCGCCTTCTCGACCTCGTCGAAGAGGATCACCGAGTAGGGCTTCCTGCGCACCTGTTCGGTCAGATGGCCACCCTCTTCCTAGCCGACATAACCCGGCGGCGCGCCGATCAGCCGCGCCACGGAATGCTTCTCCATGAACTCGCTCATGTCGATGCGGATCAGGTGATCCTCGGCATCGAAGAGGAATTCGGCCAGCGCCTTGCACAGCTCGGTCTTGCCCACGCC
>JANMTA010000108.1:0-22014 GCA_031389965.1 Betaproteobacteria bacterium | reverse complement strand
ACCGATCAAGATCATCAATCTGAATAATCGCTACCTTGGAATGGTGCGCCAGTGGCAGCAAATGTTCCACGGCAATCGCTATGCCGAGTCCTATGTCGATGCCTTGCCGGACTTTGTCAAACTTGCCGAGTCGTATGGACATGTCGGAATGAAGATCGAGCGTCCGGCAGATGTCGAGCCGGCCTTGCGCGAAGCCTTCACCAAACACAAGAATGACCTTGTCTTCATGGATTTCCTCACCGATCAGACGGCCAACGTGTATCCGATGGTTGCAGCAGGCAAGGGCTTGTCGGAAATGATTCTGGCCGAGGAATTGTAAGCATGCGACACATTATTTCCATTCTTATCGAAAACGAAGCCGGCGCGCTTTCCCGCGTTTCCGGCCTTTTCTCTGCCCGCGCCTTCAATATCGAATCGCTGACGGTGGCGCCGACAGAAGATGCTTCGCTGTCGCGCATGACCATCGTCAGTACCGGCTCCGACGAGGTCATCGAGCAGATTACCAAGCAGCTCAACAAGCTGATCGATGTCGTCAAGGTGGTGGATCTGTCCGAAGCCGCGCACATCGAGCGCGAGTTGATGCTGGTAAAGGTGCGTGCTGCCGGCAAGGATCGCGAAGAAATGAAGCGTATCGCCGATATCTTCCGTGGCCGCATCATCGACGTCACCGATTCGACCTACGTCATCGAACTGACAGGCAACGGTTCCAAGCTGGATGCCTTTCTCGAAGCCATCGATCGTTCTCTGATCCTCGAAACCGTTCGCACAGGTGTGTCCGGTATCGGGCGCGGCGATCGAATTCTCAAAGTCTGAACTCTGAAATCAAGGAAAACCAATGAAAGTTTATTACGACAAGGATGCCGATCTCTCCCTCATCAAGGGCAAGAAGGTCACTATCGTCGGTTACGGATCGCAAGGCCATGCGCATGCACAGAATCTCAAGGATTCCGGCGTCAAGGTGACGGTGGGTCTGCGCAAGGGTGGAGCTTCATGGGACAAGGCGAAGAAGGCCGGTCTCAAGGTGGAAGAAGTCGCCAAAGCGGTGAAGGATGCTGACGTTGTGATGATGCTGTTGCCTGACGAAACCATTCCCGCGGTCTATCACAGCGATGTTGAAGCCAACATGAAGAAAGGCGCCGCGCTGGCCTTCGCCCACGGCTTCAATGTTCATTACAACCAGGTGATTCCGCGCGCCGACGTGGACGTGATCATGATCGCCCCGAAAGGCCCCGGTCATACAGTGCGTTCCGAATATCTGCGCGGCGGCGGTGTGCCCTCATTGATCGCCATTCATCAGGACAAGTCTGGCAAGGCCAAGGATATTGCCTTGTCCTACGCCGCCGCGAACGGTGGCACCAAGGGCGGAGTGATCGAGACCAATTTCCGCGAGGAGACCGAGACTGATTTGTTCGGCGAACAGGCGGTGCTTTGTGGCGGCCTGGTTGAATTGATCAAGGCCGGCTATGAGACGCTGACGGAAGCAGGCTATGCGCCGGAGATGGCGTATTTCGAGTGTCTGCACGAGGTCAAGCTGATCGTCGATCTGATATTCGAAGGCGGCATTGCCAACATGAACTACTCGATCTCGAACAACGCGGAGTACGGCGAGTATGTCACCGGCCCGAAGGTTATCGGCGTCGAAGCTCGCGCCGCAATGAGGGCTGCCTTGAAGGCCATCCAGGAAGGCGAGTACGCCAAGAATTTCATTCTTGAAGGTCGCACCAACTATCCGGAGATGACGGCTCGTCGCCGCTTGACAGCTGCGCACCCGATCGAACAGGTCGGCGAGCAGTTGCGGGCAATGATGCCGTGGATCAAGAAGAACAAGCTGGTCGATCAAACCAAAAACTGATTTCAAAGCGAGTTTTACTGAAGGCACAGCAGCGCTGTGCCTTTCCCGGCATTCGGCTTCGTCTTCACGCGAGCGGAGTGCCAGCCTCAATAGTCGGGGCGGCCTCGACATTTGCCGCTGAAATTTCCTGAGCCGTTAGAATAGGACTCGTTTCCCACTTCTTCTGGACCATGCCGCCAATCCCACCTCGCAAGGCGTTGATGAATTCCGAACTGCGTCGGCGCGGCATTTATTTGCTGCCCAACCTGCTGACGACAGCAGGTTTGTTCGCTGGTTTTTACGCCATAGTTCAGGCCATGACCGGGCGCTTCGAGCATGCGGCGGTGGCGATTTTCATCGCCATGGTGTTCGACGGACTCGATGGCCGTGTGGCCCGCATGACCCGAACTCAGAGTGCGTTTGGCGCTGAGTACGACTCGCTTTCCGACATGGTGTCTTTCGGCGCAGCTCCGGCATTGATTGCTTTCGAATGGGCGATGAAGGGCATGGGCAAGTGGGGCTGGATCGCTGCATTTGTATATTGCGCAGGAGCGGCATTGCGCCTCGCCCGTTTCAATACCAATATCGGCGTAGTGGACAAGCGCTATTTCCAGGGCCTGCCGAGCCCGGCTGCGGCTGCGCTAGTGGCCGGCTTCGTATGGATCATCAACGACCTCAACATTCCGGGGGACGATGTCCGCTGGTACGCCTTCGCGCTGACGCTTTTTGCAGGTATTACCATGGTCAGTACTTTGCGCTACTGGAGCGGCAAGGACATCAATATGCGCCGCAGCGTGCCGTTCATGGTTCTTCCCGCCATCGTCCTGGGCTATGTGCTGGTGTCGTCGTATCCACCTGGGGTCTTGTTCGCGTTGTTCCTCGCCTATGCCCTGTCGGGCTATGTGATGGCGGCATGGACTTGGCGCAGCAGGCGAAAATCTGTTGCGCGGAAAGAATAAAGACTTTATAGTCGTCATCATGTTCGCGACACTTATCGTTTCCGCACTATTTCTTGCCCTCACAGGCGCGCTTATCGCGCGTCTGCCGCTGCGCGCGAAGCTGCTTCCGCTGCTGCGCCGCGCGCGCTAATACACCCCCCCCACAATCCGGTTGTTCATAGTGCCCGCTCCGCGAGGGGCGGTATTAACCATTTTTTGGTTTTTTCCAGGAGATAGCTATGTCCAAGGAACATTTGATCATTTTCGATACCACCTTGCGCGACGGCGAACAGAGCCCCGGCGCTTCCATGACCAAGGAGGAAAAGCTGAGGATTGCCCGTCAGCTTGAACGCATGCACGTGGATGTGATTGAAGCAGGCTTCCCGGCTGCATCAAACGGCGATTTTGAGGCGGTTAAGGCGATTGCCGAGGCGATCAAGGATTCCACGGTCTGCGGCTTGGCTCGCACTAACGAGGCCGATGTAAGACGTGCCGGCGAGGCGATCAAGCCGGCCAAGTCCGGCCGCATTCATACCTTCATCGCGACCAGCCCTATCCACATGGAAAAGAAGCTGCGCATGACGCCGGATCAGGTGGTCGAAGCGGCGATTGGCGCCGTAAAGCTCGCACGCCAGTACACCGACGATGTCGAATTTTCCGCCGAGGATGCCGTCCGTTCGGACTTCGATTTTCTATGTCGAGTCTTCGATGCCGTCATCAAGGCGGGTGCCACCACGATCAATGTTCCCGACACTGTTGGCTACAGCATTCCCGAAATCTGGGGCGAGCGTATGCGGCAGTTGATCGAGCGTGTCTCGGGTGCCGACAAGGTGGTTTGGTCGACTCATTGCCACAACGACCTCGGCCTCGCCGTCGCCAATTCGCTTTCCGCCGTGCGGGCTGGGGCACGCCAGGTTGAATGCACCATCAACGGTCTTGGCGAGCGTGCCGGCAATGCCGCGCTGGAGGAGATCGTCATGGCAGTGCATACAAGGCAGGATGTGTTTCCCTGTGTCACGCGGATTGATACCACGCAGATCGTGCCGGCTTCGAAGCTAGTGTCGCAAATCACCGGCTACGTCGTCCAGCCGAACAAGGCGGTCGTCGGTGCCAACGCATTTGCCCATGAGTCCGGTATCCATCAGGATGGTGTGTTGAAGCATCGCGAGACCTACGAGATCATGCGTGCCGAAGACGTGGGCTGGGCCACCAACCGGTTGACTCTAGGCAAGCTCTCTGGCCGCAGCGCCTTCAAGACGCGGCTGAAGGAACTGGGCATCGAATTGTCGAGCGAGGTGGCCCTGAACGGGGCCTTCGGTCGCTTCAAGGAGCTTGCCGACAAGAAGCGCGAAATCTTTGACGAGGACATTTTTGCACTTGTTGGAGATGAAAAGCTAACGCCTGAAAATGAACACTACCGCCTAGTGTCATCGATGTTCCACTCGGAAACCGGTGAGGCGCCGCAGGCTCGGTTGACGCTTTCCGCAGGAGGGGCCGAACAGCATGCCGAATCGAGCGGCAGCGGCCCTGTCGACGCAACCTTCAAGGCGATAGAAAGTGTTGCGGCGAGCGGTTCCGAGCTCTTGCTTTACTCGGTAAACGCCATCACGACAGGCACTGACGCGCAGGGTGAGGTGACGGTGCGCTTGTCGAAAGGCGGTCGGATCGTGAACGGTCAGGGTGCTGATACGGATATCGTGGTCGCGTCCGCCAAGGCCTATCTCAACGCGCTCAACAAACTGTGCTCCGGGCAGGAGAAGCTCAATCCGCAGATTTGACGGTTCTGGATGGAGCGGTCACACGGGCGTGGCCGAGGCAACCGGTGAACAGTAGCGTCGCCAGGACAGTTTCGGCCATTGCCAGCGCTTGGCTCGCACCCTGATCGGTGATTGCGCGCACCAGACCTTCGGCGACATAGGCCAGGGAAAGCAAGGACGTCCATTGATGGGTGTAGCGTTTGCCGCGCAAGATGCCGAACAGGGGCAATAGCAGCGGCAGGGCTTTCAGCGCCAGCATCGAACCGCCGGGGCGCAGGGGCGCCAGCCAGAGTTCCCAGGCAAGGGAGAGAAACAGCAAGCCGACCAGGCTGATCGATGCCAGCCGGTTGAACCAGAGATTCATGGCGCGAGTTTTTTTGCAGTCTCGGCCAGGCGGCGTCCGAGAGCGACGGCGAGCAGCTTTTCATGTTCGCTGGCAGCCGTAGTTCCATCGCTGCCGCTGACATGGCTCGCGCCGTAAGGTGTGCCACCTTCGCGCGTCGCAGACAGCGCTCCTTCGGTGTAGGGAATGCCTAGAATGATCATGCCGTGATGCAGCAGCGGCAGCATCATCGACAACAGGGTGGATTCCTGGCCGCCGTGCATCGAGGCGGTAGACGTAAATACTGCCGCCGGCTTGCCCGCCAGGGCGCCTTTGAGCCACAGACCGCTGGTCGAGTCGAGGAAATACTTCAGGGGTGCGGCCATGTTGCCAAAGCGGGTTGGGCTGCCCATGGCAAGACCAATGCATTCTTCGAGATCGACCTCTTCGACATAGGGTGCGCCTGCTTCCGGAATCGCGGCTCCGGTTGCTTCGCAGACCGCCGATACTCCGGGCACGGTGCGCAGGCGTGCGGCGACGCCGGGTGTCTGCTCGATGCCGTGAGCGATGTGGCGCGCCAGTTCGCGGACCGAGCCGTGATGGCTGTAGTAAAGAACCAGAATTTCCCAAGTGTCGCTTGCCGTCTTCATTGTTCAGCCTCCGTTAGAATCCGATTATATGTGGCTCATGGCACCCTTCCGGTTGATCCTGCGTACTGCCCGTCGATTCCATGGCGAACATTGCGTGCAGACGGCAGCCGCACTTTCCTTTGCCACCTTGATTGGTCTGGTGCCAATGATTGCTGCCGCGTTTGCCCTTATTTCCTTTTTGCCCGTTGGGGTCGGCTTTGGTTCAGCGCTGCAGAAATTTCTCATGGCCAATCTGTTGCCGGACAAGGCAGGCATCATCATCGCAAAATATATTGGCCAGTTTGCGTCCCGTACCGGACAGATGACCTTTTTCGGGATCGCCGTACTGGGAGCGACCGCCCTGATGCAGATGCTCACCATTGAGCGAGCCTTCAACCATATATGGCGTGTCAAGTCCAATCGCCCGCTGTTGCGACGCCTGGCCATGCATGGTCTTGCGCTACTACTCGGGCCACTGGCATTTGGTGCCAGTCTCGCAGCGATCTCGTTTGTCACCAGCGTCTCGCTTGGTTTTATCGACGAACCCGTTTGGGTGGCTAAAATCGTTCTGCGGGGTCTGTTGCCTTTCGCTTTCATGACCGCACTGTTCGGCCTGCTCTATTGGACGGTGCCCAACAAGCCGGTAAAGGCCTGGCATGCCGCCTTTGGCGGAGCAATGGCGGCACTGGGTTTTGCAGGCCTTCAGGAGCTATTCACGCTCTATATTGCTACGGGATTCAAGGTGAACGCCGTGGTCTATGGCGCTTTCTCTGCTATCCCGGTATTTCTGGTCTGGCTTTACGCATCCTGGAGCGTGATTCTCATCGGCGCACTGGTCGTCGCCGAGTTGCCGCAATCAATGTGTGCCTAACTTGCGCTGGGATTGCGAATAAACTCGAAGACCTCGATGCTCGAGGTCTCGATTAGACTCCGGTGCGGCATGCATTCGACGATCTGCAAATGGCCGCCGTGCTCCTGCAGTAATGTGAACGGGCGAACGTTGTGATCGCCGCGCACGGCCAGAATCGCTTCACTGCGGTTCACGTTAGGCAGGGCCGGAAGCAGCAGTGCCGGGATAGGGGGCTCAGGATTGCGGCTGGTCAATGTTTGTATGCGTACCGGCTTTGCCGATGGCGAGAGAACTTCCAGGCCCATCTCGACATGGCTGCTGCTCTTGCTGCGAGCCCAGCGCACGAGGCAAACCTGCCAGCCGGCGCCGTCGCCGGTACGTAAACCCACTGCACAACCGGCCACGATACCGGTTACCTCGCCGACGACATGTACGATCGCGTAGCCTGAAGGGCCTTCGTTGAGAATTGTCCAATCACTGTAGGTCAGTTCGCAGGCATTGGATTTGGGCTCCATTTGCGAGTCGCTTTCCAGCGCCGCCCACAAGCTGCTCAATTGCGTACAGACATCCACGTTCAGCGATTGCGTACGGCGATTGAAATTACGCCGCCGTGGAGCGGTCCAGCACTGACGCGCCCTTTCGAGCGCGTTGCGGTAGTCGGCCCCGGCTGCTTGACGCGGCAAGCCGAGCGACGACGGTGGCACGCCGTCATTCAACTGATCCAGATGCCGCGCAGCCAGGTTGGCAAGCTCGCCGAAGCGGAAGTAGAGGCACGGTCCGCCATCGGGCATCAGGCGCAGCAGGGCTACCGGCGGCTGATCAAGGCTGGCGTCGAGCCAGAACCAGTCTCCGGATCCCTCCGGACGAATCGTGTCGATTCGGGTGACCGTAGAGTGAGTCTCGAGATAATCCGCAAGGAAAGCGATTTCGCGCGGCGTGAGCCCCTCGGGCTGAGCTGCGGTGAGCGCCAGCATGGCCTTGAAACGAGCATCGATCGCGCTCATCTCGGCCGGCAGGGTGGCCGTCGGGTCGACCGACTCGTGGGCACCGTGATAGAGAGCCTGCGCGTTGCGCCAAAAGTTCATGGGCGTGGGTATTGAAATCAGCAAGGTGGCGACGAGCTGCCGCGACAGGTTGATGATTCCTTGCAGGCAAATTTGCGGTCTGCTGCGATGGACCCGGGCAAGTTCCTGCGGATCGGCGTCTCCGGCGACCTTCAGCCAAGTTTCACCCAGTTCCGCGCGCAGGCCAATCAAGCCTTGAGCGACCGTGCCAAGGTGAATTGGCAAGGGTAGCTTGACGTCGAGCAACATGGGAGCAAGCGCGTCGTCAATTCGATCGGCGCGCTGCTGGAGCAGTTCGTCGATCTTGAGGCGGTGCAATACCGGAAGTCCCATAGAGGCAATTGCAGCAAGGTGATTGCGCAAGGGCACCAGATCGAGCAGTGGATCGTCCTGCTGTGGCTCGGCGAGCCAGTCCAGTGCCTGCTGTAGCTTGATGGGCGGCGGAGATATTTTCTGGCTGCGCATGATAAGCGGAACTGCCGGGGATGAAAAGTGATTCTAGTAGAATCCAGAGCCATTTTCATTTGTTTGCGTTATGAGGTGTCCGCAATGACCAGCTTGCTATCGACCAAACCCATTGCTCCGCAGGATCGTTTGATCGTTGCCCTCGATCTTCCGGATGCCGAGGCAGCGCGAGCCCTGGTGATCGAACTCGGCGATGCGGTGGTTTTTTACAAAATCGGGCTGGAGCTGTTCATGGCCAGCGGCTATTTTGATTTGCTGCACTGGCTGGTCGGGCAAGGCAAGAAGGTATTTGTCGATCTGAAGTTCTTCGATGTGCCGGAAACGGTGCGTTCCGCCGTGCGGGCTCTGGCGGGCAGCGGGGCGACCTTTGCGACCATCCATGGCAATCAGGCCATCATGGAAGCGGCGGTCAAGGACAAGGGAAATCTGAAAATTCTTGCCGTTACCGTGCTGACAAGCCTTGATCGCGGCGACCTGGATGATCTCGGGTTCGCTTGCGAGGTGGACCAGCTCGTGCTCTCGCGTGCGCGCCGGGCGCTGGCGGCGGGGGTGGACGGCATAGTCTCGTCAGGACTCGAGGCGCCCATGATCCGGCACGAGCTGGGCGATAGGCTGATGGTGGTTACTCCCGGCATTCGACCGGTCGAGAACAAGCCGGTCGATGACCAGAAACGTACTGTCGACGTCGCCCAGGCGTTCAGGAACGGCGCCGACTACATTGTGGTCGGCCGGCCGATCCGCCAGGCAGCGAATCCACGCCAGGCGGCGATCGCCATACAGCAGACCATCCGCGAGGTGTTTTCCCGTCCGGTCGGATAAGCGGCAGGTCGGCCGGCGGAGCCAAAACAGCCAAAAGCCGGAGGCTGCGCCTTGTTTTATCCGTGTTTTTGAAATAAAATCGTCGGCTTTCCCGCTTTACAAGAGAACACCATGGTTGTTATTCGTCTCGCCCGCAGCGGTGCCAAGAAGCGCCCGTTCTTTCATATGGTGGTCGCTGATTCGCGCAACCGCCGCGATGGCCGCTTCATCGAGCGCATCGGTTACTACAATCCAGTCGCCGCCGAGAGCGAAAAAGGCCTGGTGGTCAACACCGAGCGTCTTGCTTACTGGCAGGGGCATGGCGCGCAACTGTCGCCGACCGCCGCGCGTCTGGTCAAGCTGGCCGCGGCACCACAGGCTGCCTAGTCCGCATGATTGTATTGGGGCGCATTGTCGCCCCGTTTGGAGTACATGGCTGGTTGCGGGTTCATCCCTTCGGTGACGACCCCGAGGCATGGCGGAAGATGCCGCAGTGGTGGCTTTCGGCAGATGTCGATGCTCCAGCCGGAAGTTGGCAGGCGCATGGTCTCGAAGCGGTCAAGCTGCACGGCGATGGCGTCGTGGCAAAGCTTGCCGGCATTGATGATCGGGATGCATCGGAAGCGCTGGGCAGTTGCTACTTTGGCGCGCCGCGGGATGCCCTGCCGCCGCCGGCGCAGGACGAGTACTACTGGGCGGATCTGATCGGCCTGGCGGTGGTGAATATGCAGGACCAGCCCCTGGGCCGGGTCAAGTCTCTGATCGAGACGGGCGCGAATCAGGTACTGGTGGTAGCAGACGGCGAGCACGAGAGATTGCTGCCGTTCGTTGAACATGTGGTAAGAAAGGTGGATGTTGCGGGAGGCCTGATCCGCGCTGATTGGGACTGTGGCTGGTGAGCTTGCGCTTCGATGTCATCACGCTGTTCCCCGAGATGTTTGCGGCGCTCACGGCTTCGGGAATCACCCGGCGCGCGCTGGAGCGGGGACTGTGGCAGATCGAATGCTGGAACCCGCGGCAATGGACGCAGGATGTGCATAGAACGGTGGATGACCGGCCTTATGGCGGTGGTCCCGGGATGGTGATGATGGCATCGCCGTTGGAGCAGGCGATTGTTGTGGCAAAGGCGGCGGCAAAAGTCGGCGCTGGCGGTACGGCGAAAGTGATTTATCTTTCGCCACAGGGCGCGCGGATCGATCAGCGGCGTGTGGCGGAACTGGCGGCAAGCGACGGAGCGATTCTGCTCTGTGGCCGCTATGAAGGAAAGGATGAGCGGCTGATCGAGCGCTGCGTGGATGAGGAACTGTCGCTGGGCGATTTTGTGGTTTCCGGCGGCGAACTGGCAGCGATGGCTTTGATGGATGCCTGCATCAGGCAGTTGCCGGGTGCGCTGAATGACGAGGCTTCGGCGGTGGAGGATTCATTTGCCGGCGGCTTGCTGGACTGTCCGCATTACACGCGGCCGGAAGTATATGAAGGATGTGCGGTGCCGGATGTGCTGTTGTCCGGTAACCATGAAAGAATCCGGCGCTGGCGTCTGAAACAGGCGCTGGGACGGACGTGGCAAAGGCGTCCGGATCTGCTTGAGACGAGGACGTTGAGTAGTGAAGAGGCTGACCTGCTGGCTGAATTCAAGCGGGAAGGCTATTAGAAACGGTGCGCATCAGGATAGCGAAGCAATCCTGCTCTGGGCGCAAGGTTGGCGGGTGTTTCCGCAACCATAAATGATGGAGTAAAGCAATGAACCTGATCCAGCAACTTGAAGTTGAAGAAATCGCCCGACTGGGCAAGACGGTCCCGGCGTTCGCGCCCGGAGACACCGTGATTGTCAATGTGAATGTGGTTGAAGGTGATCGCAAGCGCGTCCAGGCTTTCGAGGGTGTGGTCATCTCCAAACGGAATCGAGGCCTCAATTCAAACTTCATCGTGCGCAAGATTTCGTCCGGCGAGGGCGTCGAGCGCACCTTCCAGACCTATTCGCCGCTGATTGCCAGCATCGAACTCAAGCGTCGTGGTGATGTCCGTCGCGCCAAGTTGTATTACCTGCGTGATCGCTCCGGCAAGTCGGCGCGCATCAAGGAAAAACTTACCCGAAAGGTTTCTCCCGCGACCACTGCGTGAGTTTTTCAGAGCGGGCTAATATCTGCGCCAGCAGACGTTAGCCTGAACTAAAAGCTCACGCGCAAGGCCTGACAGGGCGTTGCATTTCAGTAGCGCTTCTTGTTGCTTTCGATCAGCGCGTAAGCAGAGTGGTTGTGGATCGATTCGAAGTTTTCACTCTCGACCACGTAGGCATCGATTCGCGGGTCTGCATTGAGCGCACCCGCGACATCGCGTACCAGATCTTCGACGAACTTGGGATTGTCGTAAGCCCGCTCGGTCACGTATTTCTCGTCAGGGCGCTTCAACAGCCCGTAGAGTTCGCACGAGGCCTGGGTTTCGGCCATGCGAACGATATCCTCGATCCACACCAACTGGTTGGTGGTGGCGGTGATCGTGACATGCGAACGCTGGTTGTGCGCGCCTCGCTCGGATATTTTCTTCGAGCAGGGGCACAGGCTGGTCACCGGAACCACGACCTTGATGGTTTGCCGGTAGTGGCCGCCTTCTACAATTTCTCCGATGAAGGTCACCTCGTAATCCATCAGGCTCTTTACCCCAGAAACAGGTGCAGCCTTGTTGATGAAATACGGGAAGCTCATCTCGAGATGGCCCGTCGCCGCCTCGAGGCGGGCAACCATCTCGCGTAGCATGGACTCGAAACTCTCGACCGAGATTTCATCCTCGTGCGAGTTGAGAATCTCCACAAACCGGGACATATGGGTGCCCTTGAAATTGTGGGGCAGCCCGACATACATATTGAAGGTGGCGATGGTATGGCGCACACCTCCACTCTTGTCCAGCACCTTGAAGGGATGGCGGATGTCCTTGATGCCGACCTTGTTGATCGGCAACTGGCGTGAATCGGCGCTGTTTTGAACGTCAGCGATGGGGGTTTTTTCGGATGGTGCCATGGGGTCCCTGCAATTCATGTCATTTCTCGGTGGTTGGATGAGGTTCTGCACTCAAATATACCATTACCCGATGGATTTACTCAACTATTAATCTCCGCGGCAAGTTGCGCCGCCACGCTGCGCACGATGCCCGCGTCGTCAAGGCCTGCTTCAGCCAGCAGCAAGGCCGAATCGCCGTGATCGATGAACCTGTCGGGGAGGCCAAGACGCAGCAGCGGGGTACGCAGCCCGCACTCTTCCAGCGTGCGGGCTACCTCGGCACCTGCTCCGCCGATCAGGGCGTTCTCCTCAATACTCACCAGCAGTGTGTGGCCGGCAGCCAGTTGGCGGATCAGTTCCCTATCCAGTGGCTTGACGAAGCGCATATTGGCGACCGTGGCGTCGAGTGTTTCGGCCGCCTTCAATGCCGGCGCCAACATGGCGCCAAACGCCAGGAGGGCCACTTGCTTGCCGTGCCGCCGAAGTTCTCCCCGGCCGACCGGCAAGGTTTCGAGTCCCGGCTCGACGGCTGCCCCGGGCCCGCTGCCGCGTGGGTAGCGCACAGCGCTCGGGCCGTCGATGGTCAGGGCGGTCGACAGCATCTTGCGGCATTCGTTTTCGTCGCTCGGCGTCATCACCACCATGTTCGGGATGCAGGTGAGGTAGGAAAGATCGAAGGCGCCGTTGTGTGTCGCGCCGTCGGCGCCGACCAGTCCGCCGCGGTCGATGGCGAAGACCACCGGCAGATTCTGCAAGGCGATATCGTGAATCAGCTGGTCATAGGCGCGCTGAAGAAACGTCGAGTAGATGGCGACCACCGGCCTCATGCCGTCGCAGGCCAGCCCGCCTGCAAAAGTCACGGCGTGCTGTTCGGCGATGCCGACATCGAAAAAACGCTGGGGAAATTCCTGCGCGAAACGCACCATGCCGGAGCCCTCGCGCATGGCAGGAGTAATGCCGATGACACGGGAGTCAGCCTGGGCCTGATCGCATAACCAGTCGCCAAACACTTGGGTGTAGGTCAGCCGTCCAGGTCCCTTGGCTTGCTCGATTCCGTTGGCGGCGTCGAATTTGCCCACGCCGTGATACAGGATCGGATCGGCTTCGGCAAGTTTGTAGCCTTGGCCCTTTCTGGTGATGACATGGAGGAATTGCGGGCCTTTCAGCCGGCGCAGATTCTGCAGCGTGGGAATCAGGGCATCGAGATCATGACCATCGATGGGGCCGATATAGTTGAAGCCAAGTTCCTCGAACAAGGTACCCGGCGAAATCATGCCCTTGACGTGCTCCTCGACCCGATTGGCGAACTCCAGTACATTGGGCATCGAAGCCAGTACCTTTTCCCCTGCGCGCCGGGCGGCATTGAAGGTGCCTCCCGACAGCAGGCGCGCCAGGTACTTGTTGAGCGCACCGACCGGCGGCGAGATCGACATGTCGTTATCGTTGAGGATGACGAGCAGGTTGGCATCGATCACCCCCGCGTTGTTGAGGGCCTCAAAGGCCTGACCGGCAGACATCGCACCGTCGCCGATGATGGCTGCCACGCGGCGTTCCTCGCCTTTGTTTCGCGCTGCAACGGCCATGCCCAGCGCGGCGGAAATCGAGGTGGATGAGTGTCCGACGCCAAAGGTGTCGTATTCGCTCTCGCTGCGGCGCGGGAAGCCGGAAACGCCTCCCTTCATGCGCAGGCGTTCCATGCCGGCGCGGCGGCCGGTCAGCGCCTTATGTGGATAGGTCTGATGACCGACGTCCCACACCAGACGATCCGCGGGAGTGTCGAACACATAGTGCAGTGCGACGGTCAGTTCGACGGTGCCCAGGTTGGAGGACAAATGTCCTCCGGTTTTCGAGACCGATTCGAGCAGGAACGCCCGCAGTTCGTCGGCCACCTGCGGCAGCTGATCGCGCTGGAGCGCGCGCAGGTCGGCAGGAGAATCAATGGTATCGAGCAGGGGATGGCTCATCAGAAAGTCCGCTCGACGATGAAGTCGGCAAGTTCGTGCAGGCGCAGGGCAGACTCACCGAACGGTTCCAGTGCGTCGTGCGCGTCCTGCCTGAGTTTGATTGACATGGCTTTGGCTTCTCTTGCGCCGAGAATGTTGACATAAGTTGGTTTGTTGTTGGCAGCATCCTTGCCGGCCGTCTTGCCCAGTGTTGCGGTGCTTGATTCGGCGTCGAGGATATCGTCAACCACCTGGAACAGCAGTCCAATGCGGTTGGCGAAGCGCCCTAGATGCTCCAGGGCATCGGGCCTGGCTTCGCCGCAATGGGCGCCGAGCAATACGGCGGCACGTATCAGCGCGCCGGTCTTGCGAATGTGCATGAATTCCAGCTCGCCGATGGTCAACTGCTGACCCACCGCAGCAAGGTCGACGGCCTGGCCGCCGGCCATACCGCGCGAGCCGGAGGCCGTTGCCAGCAGATGCAGCATATCGAGTTGCCGGGCCGGCGCTATTCCGGAAAGGGGGTTCGACAGGGCCTGAAAAGCCTGGGTCTGCAGGGCGTCGCCAACCAGAAGCGCCGTCGCTTCGTCAAACTCGACGTGACAGGTCGGCTTGCCGCGGCGCAGGACATCGTCGTCCATGCAGGGCAGGTCGTCATGCACCAGCGAATAGGCATGGATCAGTTCGACGGCAACGGACGGTGCGTCGAGTACGCTACTGTCGGCACCAAAAATGGCGCCGGCCGCATGGCACAGCAGAGGCCGGACACGTTTGCCGCCTCCGAGAACGGCGTAACGCATTGCCTCGTGCAGGCGGGTAGGAGCGAGGCCGGGCGAGGGCAGGGCGGCCTCCAGGGCCGCTTCGGTACGCTTCTGGATGCCACCCATCCAGGTCGGGAAATTCATGAGTGCTTCAACGTTCCTGCGCGCTGTCACTGCTTGTTCCCCCCAACGGCGCTTCCTGCAGGGTGTCGAAGTCGTGCAATCCATCTGCATCCAGGATGCGAATCTGTTGCTCCGCCGCAGTCAGGGTTGCCTGACACTGGCGCAACAGCGCCACGCCGCGTTTGTAGGCATCCAGTGCATCCTGCAAGGGCATGTGACCGGCCTCCATGGCCGCAACGATACCCTCCAATTCGCCGAGAGCGGCTTCGAATGACGGGGCTGCTGCGCCTGCTGGATCGGTGTCTGGAACGGTGTTAAGAATAGTGGCCATGAGTGAAGCCTTGGCCGAAAGCGGTGACCAGCGGCAAGGTAAAACCGTAAAAATAGCCTAAGGTGCGCCCTCTGGTCAAATTGGCTACAATTGCGCGGCCGGTTTGTACCGGCGGTTTGTCAGTCCTGACGGCGCTTTAGCTTCGGCATAACGCCCGCTCGCGCGGGCATTAGCCTGCTCTGAAACTTCGTTTTCCGTCCGTTTCCGGTTTCCGGGTAAACCCTCTTGGAGTTTGGGAATCATGTCTGGTGTTGGCGCCCGCACACTCCTCGCTCCCGGTGTGTCGCAGTTTCCGGTGGAGTGGTACTTCGACGAAAATCTCTTCGAACTGGAGAAGAAGCTGATCTTCGATGGTGGCCCGGGCTATGTCGGCCATGAGTTGATGGTTCCGGAGCTGCACGACTATCGTTCGCAGGAGTGGAACGACCACGCGCGGATGGTGGTGCGCCAGCCGGACGGTTTCTACGAAATGTCGAATGTCTGCCGTCATCGGCAGGCGATCATGTTGCAAGGCGCGGGCAACGCGAAGAACATCGTTTGTCCGATTCATCGCTGGACCTATGACGCCGGCGGCGAACTTATCGGCGCGCCGCATTTCCCGGCCAACCCCTGCCTCAATCTGGCGAAGCAGAAACTGGAAAACTGGCAGGGACTGCTGTTCAAGGGGCCGCGCTCGGCCAACGCGGATCTGGCCGGCATGAAAATCGCGAGCGAACTCAAGTTCGACGGCTACAAACTGGATCACGTCGAACTGCATGAGTGCAACTACAACTGGAAGACCTTCATCGAGGTGTATCTCGAGGACTATCACGTCGTGCCCTACCACCCCGGGCTTGGCGGCTTCGTCACCTGCGACGACCTGACCTGGCAGTTCGGCGACTGGTATTCGGTGCAGAGGGTGGGTGTCACCTCGCTGGCCAAGCCGGGGTCGGCGACCTATCAGCACTGGCACAAGGCGGTGCTGGACTACTACAACGGCGAACTGCCCAGGCACGGCGCGATCTGGCTCACCTACTACCCGAATATCATGGTCGAGTGGTATCCCCACGTGTTGGTGGTGTCCACTCTGATTCCGCAGGATGTCGACAAGACGCTGAACGTGGTCGAGTTCTACTATCCGGAAGATATCGCCCTGTTCGAGCCCGAGTTCATCAAGGCCGAGCAGGCCGCGTATATGGAAACCGCAATCGAGGATGACGACATCGGCGAACGCATGGATCGCGGCCGTCGCGCCCTGATGAAGCAGGGGCGCAGCGAAGTCGGCCCCTACCAGTCGCCGATGGAAGACGGCATGCAGCACTTCCATGAGTTCTACCGGCGCGTGATGGCCGAACATATCTGACTGGATAGTTCCGCCACAGCGCTGGTTCGACCCCGGCCGCCTGCGCGTACACTTGAAACAGGATTCCGATGCAGTCACTCTGGATGGTCGCGGCAAGCCTGCTGTTCGCCTGCATGGGCGTTTGCGTCAAGTTGGGCTCGGCCCAGTTTGCCGCAGCAGAACTGGTGTTCTGGCGCGGCTTCATCGCCACGCTGCTGATCGGTTCCTACGTCCTCGTGCGCAGGTTGCCGCTGGCCACGCCGCATGCGCGAACCCACGTCATTCGCGGCCTGGCGGGTTTCGTCTCGCTGGTGATGTACTTCTACGCGATCAGCATGATTCCATTGGCGGCGGCGGTGACGCTCAACTACACGTCGCCCCTGTTCCTGGCGCTGCTGCTGGTGCTGTGGCTGAAGGAGCCGGTACGCCGCGGCTTTTATGCAGTGCTGGCAGCGGGTTTCATCGGCGTCATCTTCCTGTTGCAGCCCACGCTCGCTCGTGACCAATGGCCAGGCGCGGTGTTCGGCCTCGGCTCAGGGATCATTTCAAGCATTGCCTATCTCAACGTGCGACGACTCGGAGAACTGGGTGAGCCCGAATGGCGCACGGTGTTCTATTTTTCAGCCCTGTCTGCGCTGGGCGGCTTGCCCTGGCTACTGGCTGCCAGCCCCGGCCATGCCATCGATTTGCGTGGCTGGTTGCTACTGCTGGGGGTAGGAGGCTTCGGTGTGCTGGCGCAGCTTTGCATGACCGCCGCCTATAAGCGCGGCAAAACACTGGTTTCGGCCAGTCTAGCCTACAGCACGGTGGTTTTTTCCAGCGCCCTCGGCATGTTGCTGTGGGACGAAACCCTGCCATGGGCGGGCTGGGCGGGCGTGATCCTGATTGTCGCCAGCGGCCTGTTTGCCACCGCGTTATCCGGCCGGGCGGATACCGAAGCGGTGACCGACTGAAGCCGGCGTCATCCCGGGCCGCAAAAAACAAAAGCCGCCGCATGATCCATGCGACGGCCCGTGCTTGCTGAAAAACGCTCAGTTGTTCGTCAGTTGATGGTCAGCGAAGTCGTGGGTTTCTTCGGCGTGGACTGCTTGCCGTCATCAGTGGCCTTGTCGCCCGGGCAAGCCCAGGCCGAGGTGGCCGCAAGGGAAAAGGCGAGAGCCAAGAGTGTTGCGATGCGTTTCATGCGTAAGCTCCTTAGGGTGGGTGCTGAAAGTTCAATCTAGACCTGAAGAAGGTGTTTTTCAAGAAAAAGTTTTGGCGGAAAGGGACATTCCTGATGCAGGGACAATCAGCGCCCTGTGTGGTACGCAGAAATTTGCTTCATCGTCAGAGAAGTGAGGCTGCTCTTGCGGACCAGGGCGAACGCACTGCCGGGCACCGCTGTGGCACACATCGCATTTCTTTACACATGGGAAATGGCAAACACCGGCCGAACCCGCTAAGCTACCTCATCGCAAGGAACACCTGATGCACATTCGAACCTTTCTGGCTATCGGTCTCATGGTCACCCAGACATGGGCTCTGGCACAGACAACGGACTCACCGCAAACAACGGATGCGCAGTCTTCCCTCTCGCTCAAGGAGGCGCGCGCCCAGCGTGCCCGAGCCAAGGCTCTGAAAGCCGGAGCCGAGAAGGCATACAAGGCAGACAGAAAGGCATGCCAGAGCCAGGCCATTGCCATCGGCTGCATCAGTTCGGCCAAAGACCGCCGCACCGAATTAATGAGGCAGGCAGATGCGCTCGAACGGGAGGGGCGCACGGTCGAACGTGAAACACTCAAGCGGGAGACAGGGAAGAAGGCGGCGAAGCGTGAAGCCGAGGCGCCAGGTCGCCAAGCCGGTCAACAGGCCGCTGTCGAGCGCTACCGCGAAAGCGAGGCCAAACGGGTTGCCGAGCGAGAGCGGCGGCAGGCCGGGGAAGTCGCCAGGATCGAGAGTCACCGCAGCAAGTTGGCAGCCGAACAGGCGGCGCATCAAAGAAAGCTCGAGAAGCAGCAGAAAAAAGATGCCAAGAAGGCGGCAGCTGCGGCGGATAACGTCCGCAAGAAAGCCGAGCGGGAAAGGCAGCACGCAGAACGCGTCAAGAAAATCGACGCGCGGAAACAGGAATATGCTGAAAAGTTGGAGCGGCGGGAGGCGAAGCAGGCAGCACAGCAAGCCGCCCAGGGAGCCGGTGTGCCGGCCAAGTGAATGTGTGTGGCAGGACGGCGACAAGGTGACGCTGGGGGAGCGACGCGGAGTACTGAAGCGCATCGGAGAAGACCGCCGGTCAGGCCGCTCGAAACGAAAAACAAAGGCTCTGTTCGCATTAGCTAGTGATAGGCTCATTCCATGAGCCCTTGGCATGCGATTCTGGTTTCGCGACAAACGAAACCGGGAGAGCGTGATGAGGCAGCGAGAACTGAAGAGACTGAGGGCGATGCTGGCGGAGCTGACGTTATTGCAACGCCGGGAGTTGATGTCGGAACTACGGGCGGCAGAGGGGCAAGAGGTATCGGTCGGCGTCATCGAAGACCGTGGGTCGCCCGGAAGTTGTCCGCACTGCGCGAGCCAGAAGGTCGTCAGGAACGGCAGTGTCAATGGACTACAACGCTACAAATGCCGGGGATGTCGCCGGACATTCAACGCCCTGACCGGGACACCGCTGGCGCGGTTGCGCCAGAAAGGAAAGTGGCTCGATCAAGCAGAAGTGCTGCGCGATGGCGTCACGATCACCCAGGCCGCGACCCGGTTGAACGTTGCCCGCAGTACGGCATTTCGTTGGCGCCACCGCGTTATGGCACTGCCCAAAGCCGTTCAGGCTCAATCGCTGAGGGGAATCGCCGAAGCGGACAAAACCTTCTTTCTGCGCTCGAACAAGGGACAGCGCAAACTGGATCGAAAACCAAGGAAGCGCGGTGGCAGGGCTGCCAAACGCGGATTATCGAAAGAGCAGGTTCCGGTGCTGGTCGCTCGTGATCGCGCCGGTGCTACGGATGATTTCATCCTTGTGGCGCACAGCAAGGCGAATATTGTCGCCTCCTTGAAACCAATCCTCGCCCCCGACGCAATTCTATGTACAGACGGCAGCAGTATGCTTGCGGCGGCAGCGAAGGAAATCGGCATCACGCATCGCCCAGTCAATGTGTCCGCGGGGCAACGGGTTACTGCCGGCGTTTATCACATCCAAAACGTCAATGCGTACGACAGCCGCCTCAAGAATTGGATTCGCCGGCTTCATGGGGTCGCGACCAAATATCTGGATTCCTGCCTCGGCTGGTTTCGGGCGCTTGACCGGTCAGGTCCCGGTGGGTTCAAACCCGCTTTGTTTCTTGCATTGGCGGCCGGACGGTGATTCCATCCCTACCTAATGCGAACAGAGCCAAAACAAAACGCCCCGAAAGGGGCGTTTTGCCTGATTCACTGGCGGAGACGCAGGGATTCGAACCCTGGATCCAGGTTTTGCCCAGATGCGCCCTTAGCAGGG
The DNA here is from genome assembly GCA_031389965.1 of Betaproteobacteria bacterium. Classification (GTDB taxonomy): domain Bacteria; phylum Pseudomonadota; class Gammaproteobacteria; order Burkholderiales; family Rhodocyclaceae; genus Sulfuritalea. The sequence continues at coordinate 2,422 of JANMTA010000108.1, read as the reverse complement.
GCGTGCCTTCGACCACTCGGCCACGTCTCCGAAAACGGCGATGAGCTTTACGCTCACGGCCGTTTGCAGGGGGCGGAGTATACCCGAATCATTGGCCCCTGTTGGCAGGTGCCGGGCAAAAGTCGGCGCCTCCCGCACGGCGCCTAGCCGCGCAGGCTGATTCGCAGCCAATCGCGATCGGCGGCGACTTGTGTCAGCGTGGCATCGGCATCGACCGCCACCGGGTGCGTGACTTTCTCCAGTAGCGGCAGGTCGTTGTGCGAATCGCTGTAGAACCAGCTTTGCTCGAAACTGCCGAGCCAGAGGCCGAGCGATTCGAGCCAGGCGTCGACGCGCTCGATCTTGCCTTCGCGAAACGAGGGCGTGCCGCGCGGCTGCCCGGTGAAGCAGCCGTTTGCCTGCGCCGGGATGGTCGCGATCAGGTGCGAGATGTTGAACTCGCGGGCGATCGGCCCGGTGACGAAGCTGTTGGTGGCAGTGACGATGGCCAGCAGATCGCCGGCCCCCGCGTGCTGCTGCACCAGCGCGCGCGCCGCCGGGCTGATCAGCGGGCGGATGCGCGTGGCGAGGAATTCGCGATGCCAGGCGTCGAGTTCGGCACGTGAATGGCGCGCCAGCGGCGCCAGCTGGAAATCGAGGAAGGCGTGGATGTCCAGCGTGCCGGCCTTGTACTGCTCGAAAAATTCGATGTTGGTCGCCTCATGGACCTCGCGGTCGAGCACGCCCTTGCCGATCAGAAACTGCGCCCATTCGAAATCCGAATCGCCATTGAGCAGGGTATTGTCGAGGTCGAACAGGGCGAGTTTCATTCTTTATCCAGGTCGAAGGAGGTCTGCATCAATTCACGTAGCAGGGGCAGGGTGGGCGGGCGCTTCTGTTCCAGCGAGGCGCGGTCGAGGCTGTTCAACATGGCCATCAGCGATGGCAGGTCGCGGCGGCCGTGGCGCAGCAGGTAATGGACTACGCCGGGATCCATCAGCATGCCGCGTTCGATGGCATGGCGGCGCAAGGCCGCGCTTTTTTCGTCATCCGAAAGCGACTGGATTTCGTAGATCAGGGTCTGGCCGATGCGGGTGCGCAGGTCTTCGCGCAAGCCGAGCCGCAGGGGCGGTTCGTTGCCGGCAAGCAGCAGGGCAAGGCCGAGAAAGCGCGCCGCGTTGAAGGTGCGAAACAACGCGACCTGGGCCTCGGCGCCGAGGGCCTGAATGTCATCGATCACGAGCAGGCTGCCGGGAGCGAGCGGCAGTTCGGCCCCCGCTTCGGTTGCCTGCAGGTGGACCACCGGCCGCCGCCCATGCGCGCCTGCGGCGGTGGCTGCCAGCAGGTGGCTCTTGCCGCAGCCCGGATCGCCCCAGAGATAGAGGGCCTCGAAACTGCCGGTACCGCCCAGGCCGCGCAGGCGCTCGACCAGTTCGGCGTTGGCGCCGACGACGAAATTGTCCAGCGTCGGCGGCTGCTCTGGCTTCAGGTCGAGCAGCATCTGCTGTTGCCGTATATCCATTCAGGTACGCCGCTGGAAGCGGTTGGCGAGATACCGCGTGCGCAGTTCGCGCATGCCGGTCGCAAGCCGCGGGATGCGTTGTCCGAGCTCGCAGTGCAGAGCGTCTGGAGACGAGGTCATTTCCGGTAAAATTCGCGCATTAGTTGTGGTTTCCAGCGCGGATTATCGCCGATCCGGCGCCAATCGATGCTGTTCCCCTTCATTCCGCCTGCGTTTCCAAGGACTTCATCTTGACTGTTTCCAGCCCATCCCCGTCCCCGCTCACCTATCGCGACGCCGGCGTCGATATCGATGCCGGCGATGCGCTGGTCGAACGCATCAAGCCCGCGGCCAAGCGCACCATGCGCCCGGAAGTGCTGGCCGGCATCGGCGGCTTCGGCGCACTGTTCGAACTTTCGAAAAAGTATCGCGAGCCGGTGCTGGTGGCGGGAACCGACGGCGTCGGCACCAAGCTCAAGCTGGCCTTCCAGTGGAACCGCCACGATACCGTCGGCCAGGATCTGGTGGCGATGAGCGTCAATGACATCCTGGTACAGGGCGCCGAGCCGCTGTTTTTCCTCGATTACTTCGCCTGCGGCCGCCTCGATGTGAATACGGCAGCGACGGTGGTCGAAGGCATCGCCCGCGGTTGCGAACTCGCCGGCTGTGCGCTGATCGGCGGCGAGACGGCGGAAATGCCCAGCATGTATCCGGACGGCGAATACGACCTGGCCGGCTTTGCTGTGGGTGCGGTTGAAAAGTCGCAGATCATCGACGGCCGCTCGATCCGGCCCGGCGACGTTGTGCTCGGCCTCGCCTCGTCCGGCGCGCATTCGAACGGTTATTCGCTGATCCGCAAGATACTCGAGCGCGCCAGGCCGGACTTGAAGATGAATATCGGCGGCGTACCGCTGGCCGATGCCGTGATGGCGCCGACGCGCA
>JANMTA010000092.1:0-2468 GCA_031389965.1 Betaproteobacteria bacterium | reverse complement strand
CCTGCGCCATCATTCCCAGCCTGTCGACCGACCTGCCGCTGGCGCCCGCCGCCGATGCGCTGGCGCTGGTCGGCGTGTTCGGCCTGGCGCGGATTTTCATTTCACTGGCGGCGATGGACGTCGGCACCTCGTTCGGCAGCCTCGGCGGGCGGCGTGAAATGCTGGTCGGCTTCCTCGCCGAACCGGCCTTGCTGATGGTCATTTTCACTCTCGCCATGACTGCCCAGTCGACTTCGGTGACTACCATCGTCGAGACCCTGGCGCATCGCGATTTCGTCATCTATCCGAGCCTGGCCTTCGCCGGCATCGCGTTCACCTTCGTCTCGCTGGCCGAGAACGCCCGGGTGCCGGTGGACAATCCGGCTACCCACCTCGAACTGACGATGATCCACGAGGCGATGATCCTCGAATACTCGGGTCGCCACCTGGCGCTGATCGAATGGGCGGCAAGCCTCAAGCTGTACGCCTATTCCTGTCTCGGCCTGGCACTGTTCTTCCCCTGGGGCATCGCGCCGGGGGACAATTTCCTGGCCCTGTTGGCGGCGATACCGCTGCTGCTGCTGAAGCTTGCCATCGGCGGCTTCCTGCTTGCCGTGATCGAGACCATCAACGCCAAGATGCGTATCTTCCGCGCGCCTGAATTTCTCGGTACCGCCTTCATGCTGGCGGTGCTCGGCCTGCTGGTGCGCCTGCTGCTGGAGACCAGGGTATGAGCGCCGCGATTCCCTTTTCCGCACAGCTCATCAACCTTTTCGCCGCGGTGATCCTGCTGTTGGCCTTCGCCATGCTGGCGCAGCGGCGGATGCTGGCGCTGGTCAACCTGTTCGCCCTGCAGGGGCTGGCCCTGTGCCTGGCGACGCTGGTGGCGGCAGTGACCACCGGCCAGGCGCACCTGTATTACTCCGCCGGCCTGACCTTGATCCTCAAGGTACTGGTGCTGCCCTGGATCCTGCACCGTCTGATCCGCAAGCTCAACGTCAAGCGCGGAGTTGAGGCGCTGATCAATATTCCGACCACGATGCTGGTCGGCATCGTTCTCGTCATGGTCGCCTTCAATGTCGCGCTGCCGATCTCCGAACTGTCCCATACCATCACGCGCGGCACCCTCGGTATTGCCCTGGCAGTGGTGCTGCTGGCCTTCCTGATGATGATCACGCGGCAGAAAGCCATCACCCAGGTGGTCGGTTTCCTGTCGATGGAGAATGGGCTCTTCCTCGCCGCCACCAGTGCCACCTATGGCATGCCGATGGTGGTGGAACTGGGCGTCGCGCTCGACGTGCTGGTCGGCGTCATCATCCTCGGCGTGTTTTTCTTCCAGATTCGCGACCAGTTCGACAGTCTGGACATCCGCCACATGGAAAAGCTGAAAGACAACTGATGCTCATGCCGTATCGACTGCAGCCCTGAAGATGAAAAACGCAAAAGGCGAATTGAAGGCCCGCCCCCCCATCCCCCCTCACGGGGGGCTACTGATTGGCTCGCTACGCTCGTTAGTCTCCGAGGACTCCGCAACCGGTGTTTCACGTTAACCTCATGGATTTCTTCGTCTTGATGCTCGCCATTCCCCTCGTCAGCGGTGCGCTGCTGACCGTGGTGGGCGAGCGCCCCTGGGCGCGCGATCTGAATGTCGTCGCCAGCCTCGGTACCTTCCTCGCCGCCGCCGGGCTGACGGCCGAGATCGTCGCCAACGGCCCGCGCTTTGCCTTCGGCGAGCAGTTCTTCGTCGATTCGCTGAACGTCTTCTTCGTCGCCCTGACTGCTTTCGTCGGCCTCACCACCAGCATCTTTTCCGGGCCCTACATGAGAAACGAGCGCGAACGCGGCAAGCTCACCGCGCCGCGCCTGCGCCTGTACAAGAGCATGTACCAGCTCTTCATGTTCACCATGCTGGCGGCGCTGACCACCAACAACCTCGGGCTGCTCTGGGTGGCGCTGGAAGCGGCAACGCTGACCACGGTGCTGCTGGTGTCGCTCTACCGCACGCCGGCCAGCCTCGAGGCGGCGTGGAAATACTTCATCCTTTGCGGCGTCGGCCTCGCCCAGGCGCTGTTCGGCACCATCCTGCTCTACTTCGCGGCCGAGCGTGTGCTCGGCGCAACGGGCAACGCCCTGCTGTGGACGCATCTGGTTGAGGTCAAGGGCCAGCTTGAGCCGACCATCATGGCGCTTTCCTTCATCTTCCTGCTGGTCGGCTACGGCACCAAGGTCGGCCTGGCGCCGCTGCACAACTGGCTGCCCGACGCCCACGCCGAAGGTCCGACGCCGGTCTCGGCGGTGCTCTCGGGCCTGCTGCTCAACGTCGCGCTGTACGCCATCCTGCGCTGCAAGGTGCTGGCCGACGGCGCCATCCCGGGCGATTTTGCCGGCAATCTGATGATCGGCTTCGGTCTGTTTACGCTGCTGCTCGCGGCATTTTTTCTTTCGCGGCAGAAGGATGTCAAGCGCATGTTCGCCTACTCGTCGATCGA
>JANMTA010000052.1:0-11865 GCA_031389965.1 Betaproteobacteria bacterium | reverse complement strand
GCCATGACGGCACCACCGATTTTTCCTTCACCGTCAATCGCGGCGAGTTCGCGCGCGCCAAGAAGATGCTGGAAGAGCAGATCAAGCCGCACATCGGCGCCCGCGCCATCGACGGCGACAACAAGATCTGCAAGGTGTCCGCCGTGGGCGTCGGCATGCGTTCCCACCCCGGCGTCGCCAGCAAGATGTTCCGCATCCTGGCCGAAGAGGGCATCAACATCCAGATGATCTCGACCTCCGAAATCAAGATATCGGTGGTGGTCGACGAGAAGTACCTTGAACTGGCCGTGCGGGTATTGCACAAGGCGTTCGAACTGGATCAGCCGGCTTGAGCTTTTTCTGATCCGTGCGCGCAACCCGGGCCGTGCGCCGGGGTTTGTGTCTGCGGGTTCAGAAAATTCCCAGCGCGAGCCCGCCGGCCAGCGCGGCCCCGAGTTCCCGGCAGCGCTCCAGATCCGCGGCGCCGATCATCTTCGGCGCGAGTATTGCCTCCGCTGTTTGCGCATGGGTGCAGACAATCAGCGGTGCGGCGACCGGCCGCAGGCGCCAACCGGTAGCGATGCGTTCGATCTGTCGCGCGGCGTTTTGACCATCGCTGCCGGCACAGACCAATGCTGCGTACGGGCGGCCGTTGATCCGCTCGAGCGCCGGGTAATAGCAACGGTCGAAGAAATCCTTCATCAGTCCCGAGATCGCGGCAAGGTTTTCCGGCGTGGCAAAAGCGTAGGCATCGGCGTCGATCACGTCACTCGCCTGAGCCGCGGATGCGTGCAGCAGGCGTGTCTTCGTCCCGGTTTCATCCGTTGCGCCTTCGATCAGCGCGTGCGCCATCTGTTCGGCTCCGCCGGTCATCGAGTGGTACACGACGAGCAAGGTTTTCATGTGGCTTCAGGAATCAACCGAAGGCCGGCGTGCCCTGTTCAGTCGTAGCCGGACAGAAAATAGCTTACGGCCCAGATCTCGTCCTCGGTCATTTTCGAGGCCACCGAATGCATCAGCATCTGATCAGTGGTGCGTGACTGTTCGGCAAAGCGGCGCAACTGGATGGCAATGTACTGGGCATGCTGTCCCGCCACCCGCGGCAGCAGTCGCGCCCCCCGGGCCTTGTCGCCGTGACAGACCGCGCAGGCCGATATCCCCCGCTCCGGGCTGCCCGTCATGTAGAAGTTCTTTCCGGTTTCGCTCAATGCCTTGTCCTGTCGCGCGACTGGAACCAGTTGCTGGCGGCTGAAATAATTCGCCAGGTCCTCGATATCGTTGCCCGACAGTTCGGCCATCTCTTTTTCCATTTCGTTGCTCTGGCGCGCCCGGGTCTTGAAATTGAACATTTGCCGAACGAGATAATCGGCGTTTTGGCCCGCGAGCTTGGGAAACTCCGCATTCGAGCTCTGCCCGGTCGGGCCATGACAGGTGCTGCAGCGCGTGTCGATGAGGTCCTTGATGCGCTTTGAAGCGGGGGTAGCGGCTGCGGCAGCGCTGCATGTGGCGGCAAGGGCAAACAGCGCCACCGTCCATCTCAATGCCAGTCTCATTGCGTGGTCCTCTCTTCGCGTGAGTCGTCATTCTGAAGCAGAAGCAATCTCAGTTCCAGTGCTTCAATTGCCGCTTTGAATCAATTGCCGAAGATTCCCGATACGTTCTTCGCCGCTGGGGTGCGTGCTCAGAAACGGGATGGAAGTCCCGCCGCGTAACGTAAGAAGCCGCTGCTGCAAGCTGATTGCGCCTGTTTCGGAAAAACCCGCGCGGCGCATGTATTCCAGACTGATGCGATCCGCCTCGCGCTCATCGTCGCGGCTGTAGGCCCGCTCCGCCAGGGCGGCCGAGGCATCGGCGGCGACGCTGGCGAAGGGCAGTCCGATCACGGAAAGCACCACGCCGGCAATGGAACCGGCGATCTCGGTTTTCTCGCGGCGGTCCTGCTTGCCGCGCAGGTGTTCGAGCCGCAGGTGGGCAAGCTCATGGCCGAACAGTGCGGCCCAGGCATCCTGGTCGGCGGACAGCAGCCGGATCATGCCCAAGCTGAGCGCGATCATCGGCTGTTTGCCATTGAAAAAGGCAAAGGCATTGACGGTTCCGGAAGGAATCACCACGAATTCGGGAGCCGGCCCTTCGCTCGCCGCCTGGAGGATATTCTCGCCGGTTGCAAGAATGCTGCGCAACAGGCTGGTCTCGAGAGCCCCGTAGATTCCCTGCGAATTGCGCAGCAGGACAGCCGGCTGATCCTGCCGCGCCAGTTCGTCGAGGCGCCAGACTTCCATCTCGCCATGGGAGGGTGCCGGGGTACTTGCCTGGGGACGCTTCATGCCGTGTTCCTGCTGCGATCCGGGCGCGGCGCAGCCCGCCAGCAGGAGCAGGGCGGTGATTGCGCCGGGGACGACCCGGGTCGCAAACCTCATGCCGGGCATTGGGGTGCTGTCTCCATGAGCAGTCGCATGCTTTTTGCCTTGCCGGCCTCTCGTGCGCTATTGTGCAGCTGCGAATTGTGGAACATTATTTGCGTCTCGGCCAGTTGTTACACTGTATGAAGTGGCGTCGCAAACCTGAACCCGGAAAGGGCGATCTTGAGGGCAATAGCACTATGAACGGCTTCGGCCGGCTGCACAACATCAAGATATGGGTGCGCCTGGTCGTCGTGATTCTTGTCGGCACCATTGGTGCGGGCGCCGGGCTGGTGTATTGGGCCACGCTGCAACAGAAGAAGATAGCCGTCGATCAGGCCATGGATTTTGCGCAGAGCGTGCACCAGATGACCATGGCAGGGCTTACCGGCATGATGATCACCGGCTCGATCGCCCAGCGGAATGTTTTTCTCGATCAGATTCGCGACAGCAACCACATCGAGTCGCTGAAGGTCTTCCGCGGGCGCTCCGTCGTGCTGCAGTTCGGTGAGGGTCTTGCCGGCGAACTGCCCGATACCGCCGCGGAACGCGCGGTGCTGGATAGCGGCAAACCCATTTTCGAAGTATTCGGCAGTGCCGACGGCAGTGAAAAGCTGCGAGCCATCCTGCCTGCGGTGGCCCTGGAAAACTACCTGGGCAAGAACTGTCTGCAATGCCACAAGGTGGCATCCGGCACCGTGCTGGGCGCCGTCAGCATGGAAATCTCGCTGGCGCGGGCCAACCAGACCGTGCGGGTATTCGCGGTCAGCGCTCTGGGGGCGGCAACTGTCCTGTGCATCCCGCTGGCCCTGTTCATCTGGTACTTCATCACGCATTGGGTTACCCGGCCGCTGGGGCGCATGACCCTGGGCCTGACCCGCATAGCCGCAGGGGATCTCGAGGAGACATCGCCGTTGCTGCACGGTGGCAAGGACGAAATCGGCCAAGCGACGGAAGCCTTCAACAGAGTCATGGACAAGGCCCACGAACTCCTGGCGGAACAGCGCCTGTCGCGCATCGTGTTCGAAAATTCGCTCGAAGGCATCGTCGTCACGGATGCCGATTCAAAGGTCCGCCTGGTCAATCGGGCTTTTGTCGAGACAACCGGCTACAGCCCGGAGGAGGTGACCGGCCGGACTCTGGCCGTGCTCAAGTCCGGCAAGCAGGACGAGGCGTTCTATCGGGAGTTCTGGCAGGCTCTGAACGAGCAGGGCGAATGGCGCGGCGAAATGTGGAACAGGCGCAAGGATGGAGCGACCTATGTGGAGTGGCTCACCGTCAGCGCGGTCAGGAACAGGCAGGGTGTCGTCGAGCATTATGTGGGCCTGTTCTCCGACATTACCGAACGCAAGAAGCAGGAAGAGATCATTACCTTTCAAGCTTTCCATGATGCGCTGACCGGACTGCCGAACCGCATCCTGTTTCTCGATCGCCTGGAGCAGATGCTGGTGCAGGGCAAGCGCTCGGGAGCGCGGACTGCAGCCGTCATGTTTCTGGATCTGGACCGGTTCAAGCAGATCAACGACACGCTCGGGCATGAAGCCGGCGATGAGTGCCTGAAAGAAGTCGCCCGCCGCTTGCGGCAGTGCGTTCGCGCGTCGGATACGGTGGCCCGCATGGGTGGCGACGAATTCACCATACTGCTGCCTGAAATCGCCGAGAAAGGCGACGTTCGCACGGTCGGGCAGAAAATCCTTGACGCGATGAAGACGCCGCTGACTTTGGCCGGTCAGGAGGTCATCATTACCACCAGTATCGGCATCAGCCTGTTTCCGCGCGATGGTCGCGATGGGGAAACCCTGCTGAAGCACGCCGATGCGGCGATGTACCGGGTCAAGGGCAGCGGTCGGGCCGGCATGTTCTTCTTTGCTCCCGATCTGATGAGCGGCGTATTACGCCGGCAGTAGGTACGGTGCCACAAAGCCTGTGCCCGTTCGGCTGTATTTTTGGAACTCGACAACCAGCAGCAAGAGGAGGGTGATCATGGGCTTGACGCAGTGGCGCAGCGAGTATTCGCTGGGGATCGATGAGATCGACGGGCAGCACAAGGGGCTGATCAATTGCATTGCCGCGCTTGAATCGTCGATCGAAGATCCTGACGAGAAGCAGCGCTGGGCAGCCATCCATTACGCCATCATCCAGCTTTCCGATTACACCCGGATCCATTTCACCGTCGAGGAAAGCCTGATGCGGGTTCTCGCTTACCCGGAACTCGATGCGCACATCGCCCAGCACGGAATATTTGTTGCCTACTTGAAGGACATGGAGCGCAAGTCCATTACCCATGACGTCAGGGAAGAGGAGATCGTCAGCTTCCTGCGCAAGTGGCTGCTGAACCATATTCTGGTTGACGATAAAAACTACGCCGCCTACTTTGCGCAGACCGGGCAGGGGAAAGCCAATCCTGCAGGCTAAAAGTCGGCGCTGGCGACACGGCGCCTAACGGGCCGCCCCTGCCGGTTTAGCCGCGATTGTCTGCAAGGGATGAAATGTGCGGTTGACGTAGTCGGCAACCGCCTCGATTTCCCGCGGCGAGAGTACATTTTTCCAGGCCGGCATCGAGGTGTTGGGCAGACCTTCGCGGACCACGTTGACGAAGTGCTGTCGCGTGATCCGGCTCATGAATTCCGCGTCGCGCAGATTGCGCGGATGCGGCTCCAGAAAGCTGCCGATCCAGTTCTTGCCTGTGCCGTCGGCGGCATGACAGAAGGCGCAGTTGGCCTGGAACAGCTTTTCCCCCTTGCGCTCCGACTTCGTCAGACGTTTCAGCCTGGGCGGGATATCGTGCAGCGCATACGGACTGGCGCTGGTCGTGGCATCGACCTTCTGCGGCACTGTGAAGGAAAAGTTATTGCGCGGATAGGACAGCGGGCGGGCCTCCCAGGCGGTTTCCCGATCGGGCGGGGTGCCGCGGTCATGGCAGGTCACGCAGCTTTCGAGAAACAGCCGCTTGCCGCGAGCTTGTTCGGCTGAGAGTGTTTCCCAGGGTTGGGAAAGGGGAATGGCGCCGGTCGCAAAGGGGAAGGCAATCGCGTAGCGCTCGTGATCCGGCCAGCCGTTTTCCTCCGTGTGGTAATGCGTGTTGGCCGCCTTCCTGACGACAAACTCATCGAAAACAAACCGCGCCACCGCTCGGATTTCCGCGTCCGTCAATACCGACGAGAAGGACTTCATCGCCGTGCCCGGCCTGCCGACCTGCAGCGTGGCGATGATTCCGGTTTCCGGCAGACTGATCGCCGAGGCCTTGCTGAAGTCGGCCGGGGGCGGCGTCAGGAAGCTGGCGGCGACGGTCCTGGCATTGCCCGAGTAGCCGTGGCAGAAATAGCAGCGGAAGTTGTAGATCGCGCGGCCCTTGGCCATCGGGTCGCCGGCCGGCGCCGCACCGGACTGGACGGGCAGCAGCGCCAGGCAGGCAACGGCCGCGAGCAACGCGGCATGGGCAAACATCGATTACTTCGGCTTGGCCTGTTTCTGCCCGGGAATCACGAAGCTCTGGAAGACGAACTCTGTGACATTGGCGATCTGCTGGTCGCTGAGCACCTTGCTCCAGGCCGGCATCTCGGTGCCGAGGCGACCCATCGCGGTGGCCGCGTAAATCGCCGGCCGGTTGAAACCCGAAGTGAAGGTCGGGTCGATGAACACCCGCGGCTTCGGATTGATGAAGTAGGCGCGCGGCCCCTTGCCGTCGCCCTTGGCGCCGTGGCAGGTGGCGCAGTTCGCCATGTAGAAGCGCCCACCGGCAACGGCGTCGCCCTTCAGTCCGTTGGGCATGGGTTGTTTCATGCCGGATTCCACCGCTTTGGCGCTTGCCGGAGCGGGCGTTCTCGCATCGGCACGTCGTCCGGCATGGGCATCCGTACCCGAAATTTCGGTCTGCGGCACCATCAGTGCGGCGCGCACGTAATCAACCACGGCCTCGATCTCGGGCCCCTGCAGGCGGGTGCCGAATCCCGCCATCGCGGTGCCCGGCCGGCCGACCGTTACCGAGGAAATCATGCGCTCGCGGGTCAATTCGGCACGGGCCTGGGGTGAAGCCAGATCGCGTGCCGGCATCGAGCCGCCGATCGGCAGATCGCTGCCTTGCCCGCGCGCGCCGTGGCAGGTAATGCAGTTTTGCGCATAGAGCGACTTGCCGCGCTGCAGTTTGGGGTCGAGGGCCACGATCATGAAGGTCTTGCGGATGTAGTCCACCACGCTGTCGATTTCGGCCGCGCTGAGCTGGGTTTGCCAGCCGACCATGGCGGTGCCCGGCTTGCCGTGGGTGGTGATGGTGATCATGGCCTCGCGGGTCAGTTCGCCGGCACCGGTGAAGTCGCGCGGTGGCGGGTTCAGGCTGTTTTGCGCGCGGCTGCGGCCGTCGCCGCGGTCGCCATGGCAGACGGAACAGTAGTTGTGGTACAGCGCATCGGGCCTCGACTCGGTGCCTTTGGCGATGCGCTGGCCGGCCTGGCCCCAGGTGGGCGTCAACGCCAGCAACAGGCCGGCAAGAACGGTCAGGGCAGGAAAGTGGATGAGTCGCGCGGGTATGGCAGTCATGACCTGATGGGTGCTCCGGGGGTTCGTTTCGTTCGTACAAGGCGCACATGGTAAAGCGAATTAGTCCTGCGCAGCAATCGCGGAAGCAGGTATCGCGCCCGAAACCATGTCTGGTGCGATTCTTGCGTAAATACCTTGATCATAAAGGATCATGCGCCGGGACTGCTTGTCTCCGGTGTGGTGATGGAGACAATGCATATCGTAATCAGTTCCGCCTGGGTCAGGCTCCTGCTGGTTTTGGCGCCACTGGTCTTGTGGGTTTTCTCACTTGCACCTGCGGACGGGATTGCCGTTGCCTCGGACAGGCAGATCGGGCGTGAAGTGTTTCTGCAAAACTGCGCCGCGTGCCATGTCACCGGGGTGGCGCGGGCGCCTCGCGTCAGTAATAGTGCGGAATGGGAACCGCGCCTGGCAAGCGGGCGTCAAAGCCTGTTGAACTCGGTTCTGCGCGGCAAAGGCGGCATGCCGCCAAAAGGTGGTAACGCATCCATATCTGATGCACAGGCAACGGCGGCGCTGGACTACATCGTTGGCCGGGTAATGGAACTTGAGCACGAGGCGGAAGCCGCCGAGCGACCAAAACTGTGAACCCTTCAGTACCAGGGTCTTGAGATAGTTTCTTGAAGTTATTGAAATTGGGGCGGGTTGGTCCACGTGATGTATTGGCTTGATCGAATGTCGAGAAGGGGTTTGCCTGCTTACGGTGAACCTGAGGTGGTGTGTCGTCGGTCGGCAAGCCTGCTCACGGGGTGGATGCTGAACCTGGGCAAGGCGCTGGTACTCAGCCTGCCGGCGTTTTGCTGCATCAGCGCACTTGCGGACATCAGGGAGACGCCACATAACCTGATCAAGTCGCGTGACAAATCCGTCAGCGAAAAGCAGGTCTGCGTGTTTTGCCACACACCGCTCAACGACCCGATCGAAAACCCCTTGATGACAGGCGCTTTCATCCCTGGCACAGCGGGACCGGTAACCGCTCCACGCTGGCAGCGGGCGCTGACCGACGGCTTCGTGTACACCATCTATGACGACATCGGGCGGCTCGGATTGGGCAAGCCTTCGGTCGGTTCGGCATCCATCGCCTGCCTGTCCTGTCACGATTCGAATCAGGCCTTCACCGTCGGCAAGACCTCGGCAGACCATCCGTTCGGCGTGCCGTACCGCGGCGCAACCAAGTCGATTGCTGCGGGCGGCCAGATCATTACGCCGAATCGCGACGCCAGCACGCCGTTTCGCGGGGCCCAGCATTTGCAAAGTCTTGATGATTTTCACGACGTCAGTCAAGGCACGGTCGAGAATCGCACCGTGTTCTGGGTTTCCGGCACCGGGGTGACCGCGCGCCGCACGCGCAACGATTTACCCTTGTACGGACGCACCAGCACCACGGGCGATCCGATAATGGATGCGGGCATGCTGGTACCGCACATCGAGTGCGCCAGTTGCCACGATCCGCATGCCACGAGCCAGACCTTTTTGCGGGTGCCTCCGGCAGGTAGCATGCTCTGTCTCACCTGCCATGACAAGTAGCAGACCATGATCGGCCTGATAGTAGGATATTCTTCGGTTTATAAAATGCTGCGTTCTATGGGAGTCGATTGATGAAGCGTGGAATTCATGATTTGACGGGACAGCTGCTGCTGCCCCTGCTCTGTGTTCTGGGACTCGGTGCCTGCGTGACGGTGCAGACCCGCGATCTGGACAAGGTCGGACGCTCCGTTCGAACACTGGTTTATCCGGAACCCCCGGACGAACCGCGCTTCGTTTATGAGCGTGCCATCCGCGCCAGCACCGATGTCGTACCGGAAGCAGAGGCCTCGGCGCTGAAGCGTGTCCTGACCGGAAGTTCCGACGAGCGAGCCGAGGGCCTGTCGAAGCCTTACGCGATTGCCGTGCATCAGGGCAAGCTCTTTGTTTCGGATTCCGCGGCGCGTGCGGTCAAGGTATTTGACGTACCGGGGAAAAAGTATTACCGGATCGGCGATGATGATGGCGATGGCCGCATCGGCAAACCTTTGGGCCTGGATGTCGATGGCGCGGGCAACCTCTACGTGGCGGATGCCACGCTGAAGCACATCTCGGTTTTCGACAATGCGGGTAAATACCTGCGCAGGATTGGCGGCCCAAAGCAGTTCGATCGCCTGTCCAGTGTCACCGTGGACGAGTCGGGCGAGCGGGTTTATGTGGTGGACATCGGCGGCGTCAGTTCCGACCAGCACCGGGTAAGAGTCTTCAATGGCCGTACCGGCGAACACTTGTTCGATATCGGCAAACGCGGCACCGGACCGGGGGAATTCAACCTGCCGCGCGACTTGGCGATTGGCAAGGAGGGCCGGCTCTACGTGGTGGATGGTGGCAATTTCCGCGTCCAGATTTTCGACAAGGATGGCAAGTTCCTCAAGAGTTTCGGCGCCGTCGGCAAGCAACTGGGAAACTTTGCCCGACCCAAGGAAATTGCGGCTGACAAGGACGGCAATGTGTATGTAGCCGACTCCGCGTTCGGGAATTTCCAGATCTTTACCCCGGAAGGCGAGTTGCTGATGTTCATTGGCGAACGCTCCGAGAAGGATATCCCCGCCGGCTACATGCTGCCTTCGGGTATCGCGGTTGACGAAGATGGGCGCGTTTACTTTGTCGATCAGTGGTTTGCCCGTGTCGACGTGTTTCGTCCCTATGGTCTCAAGGTGACGGAAGGCTATCTCGGGCGTTCGCAGCCGAAGCCTGCGTCGACGGCCGCTACCGGAAAATGAAATTCCTGAATTCGGGAAACCGGTTTCTCGTTTCTTGGACTGGTAAAGGCGGGTAAAGGCGTGGCGGGTCCGGACAGTTCGCATTTCAGTGACATTTCGCACACTCGCGCAAGGCGGACCGGTATTTAATTTCTTGGCACGATAACTGCTTATAACCGGGCAAGGCAACATTATTGTGTGTATCGACACTTTCAGGAGGCAGGCAATGAGAACAGGTAAGCAAATGAGTCGTTTGGCCAGAGGGCTGGTAGGCGTAGCGATCGGCGCAGGCATGGTCAGTACCGCCATGGGCGCAGCCAGCGTCAGTATCGGTGTCTCCAAGCACAATCTTTCAACCGGCAGCACGAGCACCACCCACGTGACCACGGGTACCGCTGAAATTTGCGTGTTCTGCCACACGCCGCACGCGGCCGACATTACGATACCCGGCGCGCCCTTGTGGAACAAGCGCCTCGCCACGGGCGGTGCGGCTTTTACCACTTATTCTTCCTCGACCATGAATGCGGTCAACTCGAACGACCTCGGCGGTGCGATCGGTTCGGTCTCGCTGGCCTGCCTGTCCTGCCACGATGGCGCACAGGCGATGGACAACCTGCTCAACGCTCCCGGCTCCGGCGGCTATGACGTGACCGGCGGTGGCAACACGGGTCTGGCCTATACCTGGGTCGGTAACGCCAATGCTGCCGGCCAGATGACCAACGCGGCGACCACGCTGTCCATGCTGGGCAAGGACCTGAACAACGACCACCCGATCGGCATCCAGTATTGCGGTGGCGGTCCGGGTTCGGCGGCTCCGGGCGCACTATGCCTTGACACGGACTTTATCGCGCCGACCAGTGGCACCATCGGCGGCCAGACGGTGTTCTGGGTCGAAACCGGAGGCGCCGCTGGTCGCCAGAAGGCCGACATGATCCTGTTCAACCGGGGGTTCCCGGCTAATGGCACGGCGGCGGCGGCCGGTACCTACCCCTCGGTCGAGTGCGCGTCCTGCCATGATCCACACAACGTGACCAACGCGACCTTCCTGCGCGTTTCGAATGCGGCCAGTGCGGTCTGCCTCTCCTGCCACGTGAAGTAAGCAGCTTGAATCCGGGTATCGGCGAACCGCGATCGGTCGCAACTATCTAGAGTTTCATGGCTCTCACGTTTGAGAAAGGCCCCAAGGGAAACCTCGGGGCTTTTTTCTTGTCCGCTGTCAGGCGGGCCTCTGCGCGGCGGAATCGCGAGATTGGCTCGGGTATGATGGCGAGCGGCTGGCGAACGGTGCCCGCAGACCCTGTGCCGCTGCAATCTCCATAATGGAAAGGCGAAAGATGAACCAGGTAAACAAGATGTACGCGGTGGCTGGCCTCGTGCTGGCCGCCCTGGGATGCTCGACGACGGCGCTCGCCCAAGGCGCCAAGACGCCGCCGGATGCTGTACCCGCCGTCGCAGCGCCCCCAGCGTCCCCAACGCCCGTGTCGCCCTCGCCACTGTTTGCTTCGGTCAACGGCAAACCGGTAACGCAGGCCGAGTTTGATGTCGCCTTCAACGCGTTTTTGCGACAGAAGTTTTATCACGGCCAGGTGCCGCAGGATCAATTGCTGGCGGCCCGTCAGGAAGTCGAGGACCAGGTCATCAACCGGGTCTTGCTGCTGGAAGAAATCGACCGACGCGGCATCCAGCCTGATACCCAGGACGTGGAGAAGCAGATAGCGAGCTACGACAAGCGTTACGCGGCCAATCCCAACTGGCAAAAAACCAGGGAGACCATGCTGCCCGGCCTGCGCAGCCAACTCGAACGGCAAAGCCGGCTTGTCCGCCTGGAACAGGCCGTGCGCGATGTCCCGGTGCCAAGCCTGGATCAGGTGAAAGCCTACTACGCAGCAAAGCCGGAACTGTTCACCGAGCCAGAGAAACTGCGTTTGCGCACCATCCTGCTGGCCGTGGCCCCTTCATCGGCGCAGCCGGTATGGGATGCGGCGATCAGCGAAGCCGAGGCGATCGTGCGGCGTCTGCGCAGCGGAGCGGACTTTGCCGAGCAGGCCAGGCTGTCGTCCAATGACTCCAGTGCGGAGCAGGGCGGCGACATGGGCTATGTCCACGTCGGGATGCTGCCTGAAGCCCTGCAAGCCAAGATCGATCAGTTCAAGCTCGGAGAGGTGGGCGATCCGGTCCAGACCCTGCAGGGAATCGGCATCTTCAGGATCGAAGACCGCATCCCG
>JANMTA010000022.1:0-3329 GCA_031389965.1 Betaproteobacteria bacterium | reverse complement strand
ACACTCCCCCCCGCTTCGATCACCTGCCCGCCACCGGCCGCGAGCATCCTTGGGAGGCTTCGCAATCCACTCATGGGTCGTCCCGGCTGGGTCTCGGCGGCGACGACTGCCGTCGAAGTGCGAAAGCTCGCAGCCGTCCAGGCCTTGTTCGAGGCAACTTCAACCGTATGGGCTCCGGCAAAACGATCGCGCAGCAAGACTTGCGTGATACCAGATCTGTCGCTTACCGCCACCGCCACTTGGAGCCCCTGCTTGCGGCATGCATCCTGGGCCGCGCGCGCGGCAACGAGGGCGGTTTCCGGAGTCAGCGATTTGGACTGGAACGTGCCGTCTTGTGCATGGGAAGACGTCGCGGCGACAAACAGAACGGGGGCTAGCCATTTTCCATAGTGCATGAATTGTCTCCTTGGCGTGCAGCGGCGGCAGTCGTATTCCGGGATACCATCCCCGCCAATATTGGCTGGGACATAAAATACCCCAAAACCAGAACCATTTTAACGAGGACATCATGAGCACGCCACCGATCAGCCGCTACCCCGTTCCGAAACTGGAAGACCTGCCCGCGGACATCCGTGCCCGCATCCTCGAGGTGCAGGAAAAATCCGGCTTCATCCCCAACGTCTTCCTCGCCCTGGCGCACCGGCCCGCCGAGTGGCGCGCCTTCTTCGCCTACCACGATGCGCTGATGGAAAAGGATAGCGGCCTGACCAAGGCCGAGCGCGAAATGATCGTGGTCGCCACCTCCAACGCCAACGGCTGCCAATACTGCGTGGTGGCCCACGGCGCCATCCTGCGCATCCGGGCAAAGAACGCGCTGGTCGCCGATCAGGTGGCGATCAACCATCGCAAGGCCGAGATCACCCCGCGGCAAAAGGCCATGCTCGATTTCGCCATGAAGGTCGCGCTCGAGTCCGGCACCATCGGCGACCCCGATTTCGCCACACTGCACGGGCACGGCTTCACTGACGAAGACATCTGGGACATCGGCGCCGTGGCAGCGTTTTTCGGCCTGTCGAACCGCATGGCGAACATGACCGAGATGCGGGCGAACGACGAGTTCTATCTGATGGGGCGGGTGGCGAAGCAGAAGCAGTCGTGACCGGCGATAATTTTTGACACAACAATCTTCATTTCTTCGAACAAACCGATATGCGTGAAATAAGCAAAGCCGAGCGGGCGCGGGCCCTCGGACAAAAGCCCTGCGTGGTCTGGCTGACCGGGCTCAGTGCGGCCGGCAAATCGTCCATTGCCAGCAGTCTGCAGTCGACGCTGTTCGATCGCGGCCTGCATTGCTACCTGCTCGACGGCGACACGGTCCGGACGGGCTTGAGCCGCGACCTCGGCTATTCGGATGCGGACCGGCAGGAACACATCCGCCGCGTCGGCGAACTCGCCCGGCTGCTGGTCGACGCCGGACTGATCGTGCTGGTGGCGCTGATTTCGCCTTTCCGCGCCGAACGCCGGGCGGCTCGCGCCTTGTTCGAGCCGGACGAGTTCGTTGAGGTGTTCGTCGATACGCCGCTGGCAGTCTGCGAGCAGCGCGATCCCAAGGGGCTTTACCGGCGCGCCCGGGCCGGCCAGGTGCCGCTATTCACGGGCATCGATTCGCCCTACGAAATTCCGCAACACGCCGAACTGGTGCTCGCAGCGAACGAGACCGGGATTGACGACTGCGTGGCGCGGCTGGTCGACTTTCTCCAGCGTCGAGGCAACATTCCCTTCAGGGACGGACCATGAGCACATTGCAGCGGCTGCTGGCGGTGTTGTACCAGAAGGACAGCTTGGCATACTGCTCGAAGAGGTCGGGCGGGAGAATCGTCTCGCGCGGCTCGAGGCTGACTTTTTGCCGGACCTTGTGCAAGCCGGCCAGGCCCAGGCCTTCGTCATAGTCGGGCGTATCGAAGTTCAGGTTGTCGTAATCGTGGGGAAACGCTTCCTCGCCGAGGAACTGGTAAATCAGCGGAATGACATGGCCCGGCCGCTGCACCAGAAGATCGTAATCGACCACCAGCATGGCGCGGCCCTGCTCGGCGTAATAGGCTTCCTTCAACCCCGAATAGGCGAGGCCCACCAGGCGGTTGCGCTGAGCCAGCGTCTCGGTGCGGGTGTACACCGTGCTGCGTTCCGCCTCGTTGCCGAACAAGGCAGTATTCTCGTAGGGGTTCTTGCGGTAAAGGCGTTCGATGCTGTCCATCACCCAGGCGACATTGCGCACGCAGGCGATCACCCGGGCCTGGGGGAACAGATCGAGCAATGCCGGCAGGCGCGACGTCCACACCCGGTTGGTGTCGAACACCACCTGTTTTTCCGCCGGCAGGTCGGCGTAATAGGCCTCGAACAGACTATGCAGAAGACGACGGCGCTGGCTGGTGGTTACCCGCGTCGACCACTCGCTGCCGACGCTGACCTGAGCCACCAGGGATGAAAAGAATGCCGCCAGAGGGCTGCTGACCCCGGCATGGAAGCGCGGGTTCTGGCTCAGGATCGCCGACAGCAAGGTCGAGCCGGCGCGAGGCAGGCCCGAGATGAAATGGAATCTCTGCATTCGTTTGCAGCAGTAAAAGTCGGCGCTGGCGGGACGGTGAATGAAAGGCGCGTTACGGCCTTACATCTTGCACTCGGAGTCGTCACCCTTGCCGATGCCCCGACCGCCGCCCTTGTCCTTCGAGATCGAACTCGGCATGGTGACCGAGACGCCCTGTGCCGGCGGCACCGGCACCGGCGCGGTATTGGCGTTGGCGGCATAGCCGAATTGCCCGGTGTTGATCTCTATCGTGCCGGCCTTGTTGCTCATGGAGATGGCGCCGTTGGTGACGTCGACATGCAAGCCGTTGGCTGGCGGCGCGCCACTCGTGGTTTGCACGCCGCCGCAGTCGTTCTGGCACAACAAGGCGCCGAAGTGGGTGCCGCGGATGCCGATGGTCGCCGTCTCTGTGGCAAACGTCACCTTTTCCTTGTTGCGCTTGCCGATCAAGCCCGTCACGGCGCGCAAGCCACCCTTGAACATGTTCATGACGACGCTGTCGCTTTCGGGCTTGGCGGCGTTGTAGGCGTAGCTCTCTATCTTCAGCTGGGTGCCTGGACGCATCACCACTTCGCCACCGTCGGCGAACAAGATGCGGGCGTAGGTCTCCTTCTCGGTGCTGAGCGTGTCGCCTTCCGCGATGTCGGATTTGACCGCGAGCAGCTTGCTGGTTCCGTCCGGCTTCTTGGCCGACAGCGTACCCGACAGGTGCGTGATCTGGCCCGCCGTGGCGGCGTGGGCGAGCGGGATGCAGAAGAAGCTCGCGGCCACCGCCGCGAGCATCGCGCGCATCACGCCGGCTTCC
>JANMTA010000361.1:0-2088 GCA_031389965.1 Betaproteobacteria bacterium | reverse complement strand
TATGCCCGTTATACCCGGCGCGGCGGCCTGGACATCAACCCGTTTCGCACCAGTTATGCGCAGGCGCTGCCGGCCAATATCAGAACGGCGCGGCAGTGACGGTGGGCCTGAATCAGGAGGCCAACGCCCGGTTGGCGGCGTTGCCCGATCCGGTTTGCGTAGGGTCCAGCGCCACGTCCACCGCCGCCATCAACTCATCGACTTTGATCGGTTTGGTGAGATAACGAAAAAATCCTGCCTCCAGGGCTTCGCTGATGTCGCTTGGCATCGCATTGGCACTGATGGCCAGCACCGGGATGTGTTTGGTCGCCGGGTCTTGACGCAGGATTTTCAGCGCCTCTACGCCGCTGATGCCTGGCAGATTGATGTCCATCAGGATCACCTCCGGCCGGTGCGTGCGCGCCAGCGCGATGCCGCGTGTGCCGTCGCCGGCACTCAGCAAGCGCAGGTCGGGGCGACGTTCGATGAGTTGCTCTATCAGCTGCAAATTGGCCCGGTTGTATTCCACATACAGCAGGGTGCGTGGCGCGCTGCCAGGCTGAACGCGCGCCTGCATTGACGCATGCGGTTGGTCGGCAACGGTGTCAAGCTGCGGTGCCTCGGCCAGGTTCAGTTCGATCCAGAACACACTGCCGACCCCGACCGTGCTCTGGACGCCGATCTCGCCGCCCATCAGTTCGACCAGCCGCTTGCTCACCACCAGGCCGATGCCGGTGCCCACCTCGTTGCCGGCCTCTTGTCCCAGACGGTTGAAGGGTTGGAACAGCTGGGCCAGTTTTTCCGCGGACAAACCTTGACCGCTGTCCTGCACGCTGATGCGCAGGCGGTTGGCATTGGGCGCGCTGCACAGCACTTCGACCGTCCCGCCGGCGCGGTTGTATTTGATCGCGTTGGACAGCAGGTTGATGAAAACCTGCTTGACCCGGGTCCGGTCGGCCTTGACAAAACACGGACTGTCGAACTGCGCAAAGCTCACACGGATGTCGCTCTTTTGTGCTTGCGGCCCTACCATGGCCTGGCAATCGAGCAGCACCGCCGGCAGCGAGATCGGCTCCAGCGACAGCGACAACTTGCCGGACTCGATCAGGGCGAGATCGAGGATCTCGTTGATCAACTCCAGCAGATACCAGCCGGCCTGCAGAATCTGCTCGATCCTGGCTTTTTGCGTGGGCGTGGGTGCGGGTGTGCCCGACTCCATCAACTGGGCGAAACCAAGAATCGAGTTGAGCGGGGAACGCAACTCATGGCTCATGCTGGAGAGGAAATCCGATTTGGCCTGGTTGGCTCTTTCCGCCTCCAGCCTGGCGCGCTCCAGTTCGGCGTTTTTTGCCTGCAGCGCCTGGTCCAGCCGTTTGCGCTCGGTGACGTCGCGCATGACCACGTGAACCGCTGCTGCGCCGTCGTAAACAATCGAGGTGCTCTGGACTTCCACGTCTATGCTGGTTCCATCGAGCTTGAGAAAGCGCTCCTCCACCATCGGCGTGTGGCCGCCTTGGCGGGCGATGTTCTCCATCTGCCCCAACACAAGCTGATGAAAATCAGGGTGAACCCGGTCAAGCATGGGTTTGGTCAACAGGTCCTGGGCCGACCTGGCACCAAACATCGTGATGGCGGCCGGATTGACATAGATTATTTTCCCGCCGCGACAGACGGTGACTGGTTCGGGGGTCCACTCGATCAGGGTGCGAAAACGTTGCTCGCTTTCCTGCATCGCCGCTTCCATCAGCTTGCGATCGGTGATGTCGCTCAGCACCAGCCGGTGCGCCGGCGCGCCATCGGTGTCCTGCGCCACGCTGGCCGCCAGCTGGGCCCAAAATTGGGTGCCATAGTTCTTCACCAGCCGCAACTCGCAGGCCTGCGGCGCACCCGACTCCACCAGTTGTTTGCGGTGCAGGTAGTAGATGTCCTGATCGGCTTTGACGATGAAGCGGCTGATCGGCCACTTGACCAGTTCATTGCGGGTCACGCCCAGCAGGGTGGCGGCGGTCAAATTAGCTTCCTGAATCAGCCCCTGCTCGCTGAGCGTGCAATAACCCACCGGCGCCAGGTCATAGAGGTCGAAATAGCGCGTGCGCTCGGCGTCGAGCT
>JANMTA010000428.1:0-5095 GCA_031389965.1 Betaproteobacteria bacterium | reverse complement strand
GATATTCGATCGCTCGCGCGTCGATCAGGTGGAAAACGTGGGCCAGGGTCAGGCCGAGGAAATGACGCGGCGGCTGGCGCGCGAAGAGGGCATCTTTGCCGGGATTTCCTCGGGGGGCGGGATGGTCGTCGCCCTGCGCATTGCCGAGCAGGTTGAAAATGCGGTGATCGTCAGCATCGTCTGCGACCGCGGCGACCGCTATCTGTCGACCGGGGTATTCCCCGCCTGATTCCCCGCTTTATCCGGGCAGCGCGATCTTGTTGTCCACGCTGAACTGATAGTCGTGGAATATGTGCTCGGCAGTGAGCAACTCGTACTTGCCGGACGCATCCTGCCGCGACGTATCTTTCAGGCGGTAGGTGTAATGGCCGCAGGTCCATAGCTCGAAATTGCGCATCTGGGTACATAGGCAGGTCTTGTCCCACACTTTGATCTTTTTGGCATCCGGGTGCAGCGCGACTTCGCGGTTGTAGGCCTCGATGTACTGGCAATTGCCCTTGGCATCGAGCAGATAACCGTAGGCCTCGCAATTCGGGCGGATGCCGTCGCCGATGGCCGGGCTGCTTTTCAGCATGCGCATCGGGTAGCCGGTGGGGGAGATGCCGTTGACTTCGATGTCTTCTTCCCTGGCGACGAAATAGTGCTGCTTGACATCGTCGGGCAGTCCGCATTCCTTCGACACGGTGAAGCGGGTCGCTACTTGGACCGCGGCGGCACCGGCTTCCATGAAGGCCACCGCATCCGAGCCGGTGAAAATGCCCCCGGCGGGAATCAGCGGAATATCGAGCTTCTCGACCTTCATCCATTCGCGGATTTCAGTCACAATGCTGACCAGATCGTACTGGGCCCAGTCCATGCCGAAACCCAGGTGGCCACCGGCCAGCGGCCCTTCGATCACCACGTAATCGGGCAGGCGATTGGTGCGTGCGCTCTTTTTCAGGAACAGCTGCAGCGCGCGCAGGGACGAAACGATGATGCCCAGCTTGACATCGCGAAAGCGCGGATGATCCTCGATCAGCGCAAACGATCCCAGATGCAGCCCCGCCGCCAGGGTGATGCCGTCGATGCCGTGATCCAGCGCGGCCTTGATGCGGGCGCGCAGGGTTTCCCTGGGCGCGTTCATGGTCAGCTTTTCCATGCAGTTGATGAAAATCAGCCCGTCGCCGCGCTTGGCCTCCATGGTGCGGCCGACATGCAGTGCGGTGGCTTCCGCCAGCAGGCCGATATCGAACTGAACCACGGCCTTTTCGGTATTGGCGACATTGAACTTGTATTGCCTGAGCTTGTTCTTGACGTACTTGGTATTGAAGCGGCGATCAGAAACGGTCGGCACCATCGCGTCGGAGATGTGGCCGATGCCGCCCAGGCGTGCCGCCTCCAGCGCAAGCTCGGCGCTCGAAATGTCCACGCCCATGCCGCCGATCACGATCGGCACCAGTTCCTTCTTGCCCAGCCGCAGGCGAAAATCATCGACGCGCTTCATGCACACTTTTCCAAGGCTTCGTAGCCCGCCATTATCGCCTGTCCGACGGCCGTTCTGTTGCCGTTGGCAGCGAAAATTCTGCCCGTCTCAAGCCAATAGCAGTAACAGGGCTTCTCCATAGCGTTCGACCTTGGCCTGGCCGATGCCGGGAACGTCGAGCAGATCGGCGGGGCTGGCCGGCCGTCGTACCACGAGTTCGCGCAGGGTCTTGTCGTGCAGGATGACGTAGGCCGGCACGCCTTGCTCGCGGGCCAGCCCGGCACGCCAGGCACGCAGGGCGTCGAACAGCGGCGCATCGGCTTCCGCCAGTGCCGGCCCGATGCTGGAACTTGATCGCCGTCCCGCCAACGCCGTCCCAGGGGATACCGCTGCGCATAACTTCTTGCCATGGGTACGCTTTGCCTGCTTGCGCAGTGACAAGCTCGCTTCGCCCTTCAACACCGGGCGCGCCGCGTCCATCAGGCGCAGCGCGCCGTAGGCCTGGGCGTCGGCCTGGAGCAGCCCGGCGGCCAGCAGCTGGCGGAATACCGAGCGCCAGCCGGCGTCATCAAGCTCGGCGCCGGCGCCGAAGGTCGGCAGGTCGGCATGGCCGAACTGCTGGACTTTTTCCGTGGCCTTGCCGCGCAGGATGTCGATCAGATGCCCCGCGCCGAAGCGCTGCCCGGTGCGCAGCGCGGCCGACATGGCCTTTTGCGCGGCCACCGTGCCGTCCCATAGTTCCGGGGGTTCGAGGCAGGTGTCGCAGTTGCCGCAGGCCTGGGCTTCCTCGCTGAAATATTTGAGCAGCAGCGCGCGCCGGCAGGCGACGGTTTCGCACCAGGCCAGCAGCGCGTCGAGCTTGCTGCGCTCGACGCGCTTCTGTTCGTCGCCGGCCAGCGATTCCTCGATGCGCATGCGGTGGATCACCACGTCGTTGAGGCCGTAGGTCATCCAGGCTTCGGCGGCTTCGCCGTCGCGGCCGGCGCGACCGGTTTCCTGATAGTAGGCTTCGAGGCTCTTGGGCAGGTCGAGATGGGCCACAAAGCGCACGTCCGGTTTGTCGATGCCCATGCCGAAGGCGATGGTCGCCACCATGACGATGCCGTCCTCGCGCAGGAAGCGCTGCTGGTGCAACTGGCGCACGGCCGCGTCGAGCCCGGCGTGGTAGGGCAGGGCGGTGATGCGCTGCTCGTTGAGCCAGGCCGAAGTTTCGTCCACTTTCTTGCGCGACAGGCAATACACGATGCCGGCGGCGCCACGGTAACCGGCGAGAAAATCGAGCAGTTGTCGGCGTGGGTTGTCCCGCTCGACAACGGTGTAGCGGATATTGGGGCGGTCGAAACTGGAAATGAACACGCGCGCCGCATCGAGGCCGAGGCGGGCGATGATTTCCCGCTGCGTCAGATGGTCGGCTGTCGCGGTCAGGGCGATGCGCGGCACCTTGGGGTAGCGTTGGTGCAGGGCCGAGAGCTGGATGTATTCCGGACGGAAATCATGGCCCCATTGCGAAACGCAGTGGGCTTCATCGATGGCGAACAGGGCGAGGCGATTCCTGTCGTTCAGATAGTCCATCAGCCCGAGAAAGCGCTCGGTCAGCAGGCGCTCGGGTGCTACGTAGATCAGGTCGAGCTCGTCCATGCGCAGCCGCCGCTCGATCTCCGACGCGGCAGCAAAATCCTGCGAGGAATTGAGGAAGGCCGCCCGCACCCCGGCTTGCAGCAAGGCGTCCACCTGGTCCTGCATCAGCGCGATCAGGGGCGAAACCACGACGCCGACACCCTGCCTGAGCAGCGAAGGAATCTGGTAGCACAGCGATTTGCCGCCGCCGGTCGGCATCAGCACCAGTGCGTCGCCGCCGCCGATCAGGTGGTCGATGATCTCCGCTTGCGGCCCCCGGAACGAGGGGTAGCCGAAGACGCGGCGCAGCGTGTCGAGGGGGTCAGTCATGCGGGAAGTCGTGGAGGGGGCGATCCGGGCGTGCATTATGCCCGCTAGCCCGGCTTGCAGGAAACCGCCGGCGCGAGACTGCTATCATCGAACCCTATTCGAATGGAGTCCGATAATGGCAACAAACCCCGAAATCACCAGCATGGCGCTGTTCTGCGACTTCGAGAACATCGCGCTGGGCGTGCGCGACGCCAAGTATGCGCAGTTCGACATCAAGAAGGTGCTCGAACGCCTGCTGCTCAAGGGCAGCATCGTGGTCAAGAAGGCCTACTGCGACTGGGCGCGCTACAAGGAGTTCAAGGCGCCGATGCACGAGGCCGCCTTCGAGCTGATCGAGATTCCCCACGTACGCCAGTCGGGCAAGAATTCGGCCGACATCCGCATGGTGGTGGACGCCCTCGACCTGTGCTACACCAAGTCGCATGTCGATACCTTCGTGATCATCAGCGGCGACTCGGATTTCTCGCCCCTGGTATCCAAACTGCGCGAGAACAACAAGCGCGTGATCGGCGTCGGCGTCAAGGCGGCGACCTCCGACCTCTTGGCCGCCAACTGCGACGAATTCATTTTCTACGACGATCTGGTGCGCGAACTGCCGGCCAAGAAGCAGCGCAGCGAGCGCAAGGCCGCGGCCAAGCCGGTTGCCAGCGCTGCCGCCAAGCCAAAGCCGGAGGAGAAACCCGAAGACCGCAAGCGGCAGGAGGCCATGGACCTGGTGGTCGAAACCGTCGAGGCCCTGCTCACCGAACGCGGCGAAGACGAGAAGATCTGGGGCTCGATGGTCAAGCAGACACTGAAGCGGCGCAAGCCCGGCTTCAGCGAGTCCTACTATGGCTACCGTTCCTTCGGCGAACTGCTGGAAGACGCCATGAAGCACAAGCTGCTGATCCTCGAGCGCGACGAGAAGTCCGGCCAGCACATTATTCGCCTGCCGGTCGACGACTGAGCTTCTTCGTGAGCGGTACCCCCGAGATCAGGCCGGAGCAGTCGCTCGAACTGCTCAAGGAACTGCACATCCTGACCCGCGACGGCAAGCTCAACCAGGACAGCCGGCGCAAGCTGAAACAGGTCTACCACCTCTACCAGTTCATCGAGCCCCTGCTGACCGAGGTCATCGCGCAACGCGGCGACCTGACGCTGGTCGACCATGGCGCCGGCAAGTCCTACCTCGGCTTCATCCTCTACGACCTGTTCCTCAAGGCCCGCGAAGAGGGGCAGGTGTTCGGCATCGAGACGCGCAGCGCGCTGGTCGAAAAATCCAGCGAACTGGCGCAGCGCCTGGGATTCGCGCGGATGTCCCTGCTCAATCTGTCGGTCGAGGAATCCATCGAGTCAGCGCAAATTCCGCAGCAGGTAGACATCGTCACCGCGCTGCATGCCTGCGATACAGCTACCGATGACGCCATCCGCTTTGCCCTGCACAAACAGGCGCAGTTCATCGTTCTGGTGCCCTGCTGCCAGGCCGAAGTTGCCGCCGTGCTGCGCCGGCACAAGAGCGAATCGCTGACGCAGACGGCGCTGGCGGAAATCTGGCGCCACCCGATTCACACCCGCGAATTCGGCAGCCAGATCACCAATGTGCTGCGCTGCCTGCTGCTCGAATCACATGGTTATCAGCTGACGGTCACCGAACTGGTGGGCTGGGAACATTCGCTGAAGAACGAACTGATCATCGCCCGCCGCAGC
>JANMTA010000425.1:0-1680 GCA_031389965.1 Betaproteobacteria bacterium | reverse complement strand
GGTGGCGGCGGTGCTGGCATAGGTTGTGCGGGGAACTCCACCCTCCCACCCGGAACCTATATTTCCGCGACGGGTTCAACGATTGGTGTAACGGGAGATCTCACTCTCGACGCTGGGGGCAACACCAATGCAGTCTGGGTGTTTCAGGCGCCGTCTGCGATCACAACAGCGCCCAATAGCAAGATTATCCTGGCCGGCGGCGCCAAGGCTTCCAACGTCTCATGGTTCGTGGGCAGTTCAGCGACTCTTGACACGGGCACGACATTTCAGGGCAATATATTTGCATCTGCATCGATCACGATGGGGAACCTCGCGACGTCATGTGGCCGGTTGTTGTCCGGGGCTGAGGCCGCAGGCCAGTTTTCATTCCTCGAAAATACTGTTTCAGTGCCTGGGCATCCCAATGCACCTGTTGATTGCCAGTAAGAGGGCATGCGTTCTTCCGTGTGAACGCAGCACAGATTCCATCAGGAAATAACGGCATCTCCCCTGCCGGGGAGTCAACCGAAAGCTAGTGACTTTTAATTGGTGGCGCTCGATGAGTCGCACCGAGTTATTTTGGAGAAAAACATGAAATCAGCAAGCGCCAAATTGGCCAAAACTTCAGGCAGGCTCAGCCTGCTGGCACTCGCCATCATGGCCGGCCCCTTCGCGATGGCGGACGAATCAGCTGGCTGGTACGTTGGCGGCAACGTGGGCCAGTCCAGAGCGACCATAGACGACCCGAGAATCAGCAGCACCCTGTTGGGAAGCGGTTTTTCGGCGGTCTCGATTATTGATGACGACCGCGCCACCGGTTTCAAGCTCTACGGCGGCTACCAGCTCAATAAGAATTTTGCCCTTGAAGGCGGTTATTTCGATCTGGGACAGTTCGGTTTCACGGCCACCACGGTACCGGCGGGAACGCTTAACGGCACGATTCGGCTCAAGGGTCTGAACCTTGACGCCGTGGGCATTCTGCCCATCACTGAAAAGTTCTCCGCGTTCGGCCGGCTCGGCGTGAACTACGCGCAAGCCAATGATTCCTTCACCGGCACCGGGGCCGTTAATGTGCTCAATCCCAACCCCAGCAAACGCGGTACGAACCTCAAGGCAGGTCTGGGTCTGGAGTACGCTTTCACCAAGGCGCTGTCGGTGCGCGCCGAACTGGAACGTTACCGGATCGACGATGCCGTGGGCAACAAGGGTGACATCGATCAGGCCTCGGTCGGGCTGGTCTACCGTTTCGGCGGCAAAACACCAGCGCCTGCGCCACGCGCACCGGCACCCGAACCGGTTGCCCTGGCCCCTGTGGCTCCGATAGTGGCCGCAGCGCCTCCTGCTCCGCCACCGCCCCCTCCTCCTCCGCCGCCGCCACCGGCGCCGAGGAAGGTGACTTTCACCGCCGAATCACTTTTCGATTTCAACCAGGCGATCGTGAAGCCGGCCGGCAAACAGGCCCTTGACAAGTTTTCTGCCGACCTGAAGGGCGCCAGCTTTGACGCCATCGCGGTCACCGGACACACCGACCGCATCGGGTCGCAAGCCTACAACCTCAAGCTTTCAACGCGCCGCGCCGAGGCCGTCAAGTCTTATCTGGTTGAGTCCACCGGGATCGCTGCAGCCAAGATCTCGGCCAAAGGCGTGAACGGAGCCGATCCGGTGACCAAGCCCGGTGACTGCGTGGGCAAGAAAGCCACG
>JANMTA010000357.1:0-2224 GCA_031389965.1 Betaproteobacteria bacterium | reverse complement strand
GCGCTGATCCCAGGCAAGCCAGCGCCCCGGCTGATCACCGCCGAGATGGTGCAGTCGATGCGCCCGGGCAGCGTGATCGTCGACATGGCGGCCGAGCGCGGTGGCAATTGCGAGCTGACCGAGCCCGGGCAAACGGTGGTGAAGCACGGCGTGACCATCGTCGGCTACACCGACCTGGCTTCGCGCCTGGCCAAGCAGTCCTCGACCCTGTACGCCACCAACCTGTTTCGCCTTGCCGAGGAGCTGTGCAAGACGCAAAGTGTGAAAGACGACGGCACCCTCGACGTCAACATGGAAGACGAAGCGATACGCGGCCTGACCGTGATCAAGGAAGGCAACATCACCTGGCCGCCCCCGCCGCCCAAGCCGTCCGCAGTGGCGCCCGCCAAGCCCGCCGCGGCACCCGTGGTACAGGCGAAGAAGGGCCACGGCCACGGTGCCGCGAGCGCGCCGATGGCGGGCAACAAGCTGGCCATCATGTTCGGCGTTGCCGCCGCGCTGTTCTGGTTTGTCGGCGCCAATGCGCCGGGCGCCTTCCTCGCTCACTTCACGGTCTTCGTGCTGGCCTGCTTCGTCGGCTACATGGTGGTGTGGAACGTGACGCCGGCCCTGCACACGCCGCTGATGAGCGTGACCAACGCGATCTCCAGCATCATCGCCATCGGCGCCCTGGTGCAGATCGCGCCGCCGCTGGCCGGCGGCCTGCCGCCGGACCAGTGGATACGCTGGCTGGCGGTGGTGGGGATCGTACTCACCTCGGTCAACATGTTCGGCGGCTTCTCCGTGACCCAGCGCATGCTGGCCATGTTCCGCAAATAACCAGGGAAAATTATGATGCGCTATCCCCCCCGCCCCCTTTCCTGGAAAGGGGGTGACTATTGTTCGCTGCGCTCCTTGTCTTCACGCCGTTTCTCCTCGGGACGGCCCATCGGAGAAAAACATGTCTGGTAACCTGGCAACCGTCTCCTATATCGGAGCAACCATTCTTTTCATCCTCAGTCTCGGCGGACTTTCGAATCCCGAAAGCTCGCGGCGCGGTAATCTCTACGGCATGATCGGCATGGCCATCGCGGTGCTGGCCACCGTGTTCGGACCGCGCGTGACGACGGCCGGCATTCCATGGATCATCGGCGCCATGGTGGTCGGCGGCGCCGTCGGCCTGTATGCCGCGAAGGTCGTCAAGATGACGCAGATGCCGGAGCTGGTGGCGCTGATGCACAGCCTGGTCGGCCTCGCCGCGTGTCTGGTCGGCTTTGCCAGCTACATCGACACCTCGCATCCGCTCGCCGGCGCCGAGAAGACCATCCACGAGCTGGAAATCTACATCGGCATCCTGATCGGTGCGATCACCTTCTCCGGTTCGCTGATCGCCTTCGGCAAGCTGTCGGGCAAGATCAGCGGCTCGCCGATGTTGCTGCCGGGGCGCCACTGGATGAACCTGGCGGGCCTGCTGGTGGTGATCTGGTTCGGCGGCGAGTTCATCCGCTCGCATTCGATCCCCGAGGGCATGGTGCCGCTGATCGTGATGACCGTGATCGCGCTGCTGTTCGGCATCCACATGGTGATGGCGATCGGCGGCGCCGACATGCCGGTGGTGGTCTCGATGCTCAACAGCTACTCCGGCTGGGCCGCGGCGGCCACCGGCTTCATGCTTTCCAACGACCTGCTGATCGTGGTCGGCGCGCTGGTGGGTTCCTCCGGCGCGATCCTCTCCTACATCATGTGCCGCGCCATGAACCGCAATTTCATCAGCGTGATTGCCGGCGGCTTCGGCACCGGTGGCGGCACAGTGGCCAAAAAAGTCGGCGCTGGCGAGACGGCGCCGGTCGGTGAAGTGGTACCCGTCAGCGCCGTCGAGACCGCGGAACTGCTGCGTGACGCCAAGAGCGTGATCATCGTTCCCGGCTACGGCATGGCGGTGGCGCAGGCCCAGCACACGGTGTACGAAATCACCAAGCACCTGCGCGAGAAGGGCGTCAACATCCGTTTCGGCATCCACCCGGTGGCGGGGCGCATGCCCGGCCACATGAACGTGCTGCTGGCGGAAGCCAGGGTGCCTTACGACATCGTGATGGAAATGGATGAGCTCAACGACGACTTCCCGAGCACCGACGTCGCCATCGTGATCGGCGCCAACGACATCGTCAATCCGGCGGCGCAGGACGATCCGAGCAGCCCAATCGCCGGCATGCCGGTGCTCGAAGTCTGGAAGGCCAAGACTTCG
>JANMTA010000409.1:0-1510 GCA_031389965.1 Betaproteobacteria bacterium | reverse complement strand
CGGCGAAGGAGTCCACGTCGGTCTGCGCCTGCGAGGCGTCCATGCGGCCCGGCGCGAACGGCACCGTCACTGCGATGCCAGCCTTGCGCGCGGCTTCTTCGACGCCGGCACAGCCCGCCAGCACGATGAGATCGGCCAGCGCGACCTTCTTGCCGGTTTGCGCGGCGTTGAATTCGCGCTGGATGGCTTCGAGTTTGCCCAGCACTTTGGCCAGTTGCGCGGGCTGGTTGGCTTCCCAATCCTTCTGCGGCGCGAGACGAATCCGCGCGCCGTTGGCGCCGCCGCGCTTGTCGGAGCCACGGAAGGTGGAGGCCGAGGCCCAGGCGGTCGAGACCAGTTCGGACACCGACAGCCCGGATGCCAGAATCCTGGCCTTCAGCATGGCGATGTCCTTGGCGTCGACCAGCGGATGATCGACGGCGGGAATCGGGTCTTGCCAAATGAGTTCTTCCTTCGGCACTTCGGCGCCGAGGTAGCGCGAACGCGGGCCCATGTCGCGGTGGGTGAGCTTGAACCAGGCGCGGGCAAAGGCGTCGGCGAACGCGCCCGGGTTTTGCTGGAAGCGCCGTGCGATCGGTTCATAGATTGCATCCATGCGCATCGCCATGTCCGCATCGGTCATGATGATCGGCACCTTTTTCGATGCATCGTGCGCGGCCGGGGCAGTGTTGCTGTCGTTGGCTGCTTTCGGTGTCCACTGATGGGCGCCGGCCGGGCTCTTGGAGTTCACCCAGTCGTTGCCGAACAGCATGTCGAAATAGCTCATGTCCCACGTGGTCGGCGTCGGCGTCCAGGAGCCTTCCAGGCCGCTGCTGATCGTGTCGCCGCCGCGGCCAGAGCCGAAGCTGCTCTTCCAGCCCAGCCCCTGTTGTTCGATGGGCGCGGCTTCCGGTTCGGGCCCCACGTGCGAGGCAGGGCCAGCGCCGTGGCATTTACCAAAGGTGTGGCCGCCGCAGGTGAGCGCGACGGTTTCCTCGTCGTTCATCGCCATGCGGGCGAAGGTCTCGCGCACGTCGCGGCCGGATGCGAGCGTATCCGGTTGGCCGCCGGGGCCTTGCGGGTTGACGTAGATCAGCCCCATCTGCACGGCGGCGAGCGGATTTTCGAGCTTGCGGTCGACGCTGTGGCGCTTGTCATCCAGCCACGTGCCCTCGGACCCCCAGTAAATGTCCTCTTCAGGTTCCCAGATGTCCACGCGCCCGCCGGCGAAACCGAAGGTCTTGAATCCCATGGACTCCAGAGCGACGTTGCCGGCAAGAATGTGGAGGTCGCCCCAGGAGATTTTCCGGCCATACTTCTGCTTGATCGGCCACAGCAGCCTGCGCGCCTTGTCGAGGCTGACGTTGTCGGGCCAGCTGTTGAGCGGGGCGAAACGCTGGTTACCGTGGCCCGCGCCGCCGCGGCCGTCGCCGGTGCGGTAGGTGCCCGCGGCATGCCAGGCCATGCGAATGAAAAACGGGCCGTAGTGGCCGTAGTCCGCCGGCCACCAGTCCTGCGAATCGGTCATCAG
>JANMTA010000405.1:0-1596 GCA_031389965.1 Betaproteobacteria bacterium | reverse complement strand
AACGCGTTGCGGCGCTGCGACGTGTTCGCCGGCGGCGAGGACCGCGCCGCCTGCGTCGCCCGCGTGCTGGGTCATGGCGACACCAGTGGCAGCGTGCAGGGCGGCGGCACCCTCAAGGAGGTCGAGACGCTGGTGGTGCCTCCAGGCCAGCGCTCGGTCATCATCCTGCCCAAGAAGCCCTGACCTGACCGGCGCTGCTGGCAGACGCCACCAGGTCAGTCGCCTCAGTACACAACAGCACAGCGCAGACCGCGTCGCCAAGGCTATAACGCTTGGGTCAACATGTCGCGGTACTCATCGGCGCTGGCAATGCGGGGGTTGGTCTTGTGGCAATGGTCGGCCATGGCGCCGCTGATGATTTTGTCAAAGCAGTCGCTCTGCACACCCATCGCGGCCAAGCCGCTGGGCAGATCGAGCCGGGCGTTCATGTCCTTGATGGCGTCGGGGATGTCGCTGCCTGATGCCAAACCCATGGCCTGCGCCATGCGCTGCAGCCGCTGCTCTTTCTGAATCGATTCGGCGGCCGCGTTGAAGCGGATCACGGCGGGCAGGAACATGGCGTTCAAAGTGCCATGGTGCAGGCGCGGGTCTACGCCGCCCAGGCTGTGGCTGAGCGAATGCACGCAGCCCAGACCTTTCTGGAACGCCAGGGCGCCCTGCATCGAGGCGCTCATCATGTTCAGCCGTGCTTCGCGGTCCAGTCCATCGCGCGTGGCGCGTTCAATGTGCGCCCAGCCGCGGCTCAACCCGTCCAACGCAATGCCGTCGGCCGGCGGGTTGAAGGCCGGGGCCATGAAGGTTTCCATGCAGTGCGCGATGGCGTCCATGCCGGTGGCGGCGGTGAGCTTGGGCGGCAAACCCAGCGTCAGTTCGGGGTCGCAGATGGCAGCCTTGGGCACCAGGTGCCAGGAGTGAAACCCCAGCTTGCGATGGTCGTCCACGATGATGATGGCGCCGCGCGCCACCTCGCTGCCGGTGCCGCTGGTGGTGGGGACCGCGATCAAGGGAGCGACGCGTTCCGTGATGCGCGGTGAGCCGCCTTCAATCGTGGCGTAGTGTGTCAGCGGGCCTTCGTGGGTTGCCGCAATCGCCACGCCTTTGGCGCAGTCGATGGCCGAACCACCGCCAACCGCTATCAGGCCATCACAGCCTTGTGCCTTGTAAACCGCAACGGCGCCGCGCACGGCGGCCTCGGTCGGGTTGGACGGCGTCTGGTCGAACACGGCGACCGTCATGCCGGCCAGGGCATCCAGCGCTTTTTGCAAAATACCGGCCGCCTTCACGCCGGGGTCAGTCACGATCAGCGGGCGGCTAATGCCCACCCGTTCGCACTCCTGCTTGAGCAGCTTGAGAGCGCCAAAATCGAACTGGATCTGGGTCACGTAGTAGATGAGTGCCATGACGGGTCCCCATAAGGGAAAATAAAAAAACGTACTTTAACAAGAACCGACACCGCCATCGGTCGCCTGCGCAACTCGCGCGCCGGACCGGCGCCTGGTGCGCAAACGCATGCTGTATGCCGATAGACTTCAGGCACACGCGACATGCGAGCGCAATACAACTTTTCAATTGAAGGTTCACCATGACTGACGCCAC
>JANMTA010000389.1:0-3958 GCA_031389965.1 Betaproteobacteria bacterium | reverse complement strand
GGTCATCGGCCTCGCGGCCGGCGTGATCTGCCTGTGGGGCGTGAATGGCCTGAAGAAGCTGCTTGGCGCGGACGATTCGCTCGACGTGTTCGGCGTGCATGGCGTCGGCGGCATCCTCGGCGCGCTGCTCACCGGCGTGTTCGCGGCGCCCAGCCTCGGTGGTAGCGGCATCTACGACTACGTGGCGAACAAGGTCGCGGACAACTACGACATCATGGGCCAAGTCATGATCCAGGCCACCGCTGTCGGCGTGACCCTGATCTGGTCCGGCACCGTGGCTTTCGTCTGCTACAAGATCGTCGATATCTTCATCGGCCTGCGCGTGCCGGAAGACGAAGAGCGCGAAGGTCTCGACATCACTTCGCACGGCGAGTCGGCCTACCACAGCTGATCTGTCTCCTCGCCCCTTCCGCAAGGCGGGGGCGCCCGCAGCGCCTCCTCCCTCTGCTGCGGTTCTTTATCGGGCGCCTCTACGGCGCCCTTTTTTTTGGCGGCGGCATTGTCTTTGTGGGGCCGGCTTCAGCCGGGCAAGCAGCGGCTATTTGCCAAACGCCAGGCAGGGATCGGGCCGTTCGGCGCGCGGCGTGAACCAGATGATGTCGTAGGGGGCGATGTTGCCGACGCGCTCGGTCTCGTACTGCGCCGGCGCCGTCTTGCCGGCGCCGACTTCCACGAAACCCACGGACAGCACGCGCGTGCCCGGGCGCCGGGCAGCGAGATAAAGTGGCACGCCGACATCGCGCCGGGCATGGCCGCGGCCGAGGATGAACACCACGCCATGGTCGAGCTTGCCCAGTGCCGCATCGGCCAGCGTCGCATCGCGCAGGCGCTGGGCGCGCACCAGGCCGTCACGCAGTTGTGGCGTGACCATGCCGCAATGCGAGGCCTCGATCAGGTCGACCATGTACTTCTGCCGGGGCTCATCCCAGACCTGCTCTAGCGCGAGGCGCTGCACTTCGCCGGCCGCGAGTGTCGAATAGCCTTCGCGCACCACCGGCCGCGTGGCCGTGCGCGGCAGGTTGGCCGCCTGCAAGGGCAGCCGTGCCGTGTCGGCCAGTGCCACCAGCGGCTGGTAGAGCGGCCAGTCCCAGCCGCGCATCAGCGGCGCCAGGTCCTTGCCAGTGCGACGCGCTTCGTCGAGCGCGGCTTGTTGATCGGTATCGAACTGCTCCATCAGCAGCACCGGCCGGGCGCCGGCGGCAAGGCGCGCCTGCAGGACTCTCAGCTGCAGGCGATGGTGTTCCGCGTTGTCGTGGGTTTCGCCCAGCAGCAGCGCTTCGGCGGGCGCGGCGCGGCGCAGCAGTTCGGCCTCGTCGATGAAGCTTTGCGTGGCGACATCCCACAGGCGCCCGGCCAGCGGATGATCGGTATCGCGCAGGGTTCCGGGAGGGACGGCCGCACAGCCTGCAAGCAGCAGCAGGGCGAGGCAGGCGAGAAATCTATTGGGCATCGCCTGATGGCAGACACCGGCTCACGCCGGGATGCACCGGGGGGTCGCCAAGTCTATTTCTCCCCTTCCTGGTCGAGGAAGTCGAGGATTTGCTGTGCCGGGGGAACCCCCGCCTTCGCCGCCTCCTGCAACCAGCGTCGGGCTTCAACCAGGTTTTTCGCCGTGCCCTTGCCGGTCGCGTAGAGTCGGCCTACGTTGAACTGGGCCGGCGGAAATCCGGTTATGGCCGCTGCCAGGTAGTAGTCAAAGGCCTTGGCCGGGTCCTTGGCGACGCCGCGCCCGGTTTCGTAGAATTCGCCGAGATTGTTGCGCGCCGACGGCTCGCCCTGGTCCGCCGCCTCGCGGTAATAGCGCGCGGCGCGCGCCAGATCCACCTTGCCGCCAATGCCCTGGGCATGCATCCAGCCGAGCAGCGTGGTGGCGCTGAGCCGGCCTTCGCGGGAGGCGCGTTCAAGGCGGGCATAGGCGCAAGGTGCATCGGGCGGTTTTGCTTCGAGGCAGATGCGGCCGAGCCGCTCTATGGCGCCGACATGCCCTGCATCGGCAGCCTCCCGCATCAGCGCCAGGGCGCGTTCCGGGTCCTTTTCTTCGATGCACTGGGCGTGGCGGAACTTGACGCCGCCGAAGCCCTTGTCGAGCGCCAAGGCAAAGTGCGCGCAGGCGCGCTCGACATCGCGTTCGCCGAGCATGCCGTGCAGATCCAGCGCGCCGAGCGCGTAGTCGGCGGCGCCAATGCCGCGCCCGGCCATGGCCTCGAGCCCCGGACGGGTCGCGGCGAAGTGTTTATTGAACTGTGCGCGATAGGCGGTGAACAGGGTATCGTCGCCGCGCGAGAGCGCGCGTTCCGCCGCGCGCGCAGAGCGCAGCGCGAGCAAGTCCAGCTTTTGCCGGGCCTGCGTGTCATCGGGATTGGCAGCCAGCGCGTTACTCAGGACAATCGCCTCGCCGTTGATGATCTCGAGCTCGGTGACGGGGTCGGGTAGCGCCGGAGAGGCCGCTTTCGTCTTCGCTTTTTGTTTTGCCGCGGCTGATTTGGGTGGCACCGCTTTGGCTTTCTGTTTCGCGGTCTGCGTCGCGGTTTTCTTGCGCGGTTCGGCCGCGGCAGCCGGCAGCATGACCAGTCCCAGTGCCAGAGACAGACATGCGGCGATGCGGTAATATTGCTTTAATTCAAAAGTTAATGACATAGTTATGAAGTCGGTCCTTACCTGTGGCGATGTTATGCGAAAAGCTCTCGTGGCGGGTGCGTTCGCGCTTGCCGCGCATTCGCCGGCAGCGTTGGCCGTGAATGACGACGCGGCAGAGGATCTGGCCAAGGCCGGCAAATGCTTCAGGTGCCACTCGGTCGACAAGGCCAAGAAAGCCCCTTCCTACAAAAGGATAGCGCAGAAATACAAGGGCAAGGCCGATGCCGAGGCGACCTTGATCAAGCATCTGGGCGTCAATCGAACTGTCAAGGTCGAGGACGGCGGCGACGAGGAGCACGATCCGCCGCCGGCCAAGGACGCCGCCGACCTGAAGAACCTCGTGCAGTGGATTTTGTCGCGGGGCTGATGCCGCCTAAGGGCTTTCGCGCTGCTGGATGGACACTGCATCCCACCAGGGGATACCGTCCGCGCGTCCCTCGCGGACATAAAAGAAACAGGCCGCTCTTGGCGGCCTGTTTGCCTGGTGCTCCGTGAAACTTACCAGTCCTTGATAACGGCAGACACACCGAAGACGTGGTTGCTGTAGCGCGGCGCATCCTGGCCGGTGAAGATCACACTCGTGACACCGGGGACCGTGGTACCCAAGCCGCTGGTCGCCCAGTCATAGGACCTCAGGTTTTCGTAGAGGTAATTGAAGCGCCAGCTCAACTGCTTGCTGTAATCCCATTTGGCGAAGAGCTGGACGCTGTGCAGCTTGCTCCAGGTGTCCGGCATTGGTGTGGATGCGACGATTGCAGCAGCAGCTCCGACAGCCGGTGAGGCCGACTGGTCGACCGTACTTTCTCCCTTGCCGTAATTGAATACGTAGGTGCCGCCTACGTCCCATTTTTCCATCGGTTGCCATTTGAGGCCGAAGCCTACGGTATGGTCCTGCGCGAGCATGTCGCCATACCAGTTGCGTGCATCGCGAGCGCCCGAGGCATTGCCCGCTGACCACGTCCTGCCGGTCTGCTTGAATTCGGTCTGTGAAAAATTGGCGAAGGCAAAGGTGGTCAGATTTTCCTCGGGCTGGTATTGCAGGTCGAGGCCGACACTGGCGCCTTCGGCCTCATTACGCCCCAGGCAGGTGTCGGGAAGAAGGGCGCCGCCGAACCTCGCTTGTTCCGCTGTGGTGTTGAAGCGGTTGCAATCCGGCCCGCGCATTTTCTGCTGGTAGCCATCGACCACGCCCTG
The DNA here is from genome assembly GCA_031389965.1 of Betaproteobacteria bacterium. GTDB lineage: Bacteria > Pseudomonadota > Gammaproteobacteria > Burkholderiales > Rhodocyclaceae > Sulfuritalea. The sequence continues at coordinate 127 of JANMTA010000389.1, read as the reverse complement.
CAGGCTGAGGGTTTCGTTGACCGTCCAGTTGCCGGAGGTGCGCACGCGGTCTTCGCTGAAATCGGCCCAGATGTAGGAACGCATGCTTGGATGGTTGGTCAGGCCGTTTGCATTCACGTGGGTGTTA
>JANMTA010000388.1:0-1734 GCA_031389965.1 Betaproteobacteria bacterium | reverse complement strand
GCCGAAGATCCGGTGCGCATCCTGCGCGTGGCGCGCTTTGCCGCGCGCTTCGCCGATTTTTCCGTGGCGCCGGAAACCATGGAACTGATGCGCAGCATGGTCGCTGCCGGCGAAGTCGATGCGCTGGTACCCGAGCGGGTCTGGCAGGAACTGGCGCGCGGTCTGATGGAAGACAAGCCGTCGCGCATGTTCGGAGTGCTGCGCGAATGCGGCGCGCTGCTGCGCCTGCTGCCCGAAGTAGATGCGCTGTGGGGCGTGCCGCAGCGCGCCGACTTCCATCCCGAAATCGACACCGGCGTGCATGTGATGATGGTGATCGACATGGCGGCGCGCCTCGGCGCCGCCTTGCCGGCGCGCTTTGCCGCCCTGATGCACGATCTGGGCAAGGCGCGCACGCCGGCCGACATCCTGCCGCGCCACCATGGCCATGAAGCCAAAAGCGTGAGCTTGCTCGAAGCGATTTGCGAACGCCTCAAGGTGCCGGTCGACTGCCGCGACGTGGGCCGCCTGACGGCGCGGTTTCACGGCGACATGCACCGCGTTGCCGAGCTGCGCGCGGAAACCCTGCTGACAGTGCTCGAACGCTGCGACGCGCTGCGCCGGCCGGAACGCTTCGAGCTGATCCTGCTCGCCTGCGAGGCGGATTATCGCGGCCGGCTGGGCTGGGAAGAGCGCGACTACGTGCAGGCGGCAACGTGGCGCTCGGCCCTGGCGGCGGTTCGTGCGGTCGACGCGGGTGCGATCGCCGGTGCAACCGCCGAGCCGCAAGCTATCGTCGGCGCCATCAGCGCGGCGCGCATCGAAGTCTTGCGCGCGCTCAAAGCAGCCAGCCGATAAGCGCGGCCACCAGCGAAAACACGATCACCGAGGCGAAGGGGAAGGAGTACTCCCTGCCGCGCAGCCTGAAGCGCAGATCGCCCGGCAACCGGCCCGGTTGCGGCAGGCGCGGCTGCAGCAGGCCGATGACGAATACGGTGGCCGCGAGGACAATCAACCATTTCAGCATGGAGGGCGCGCGGTAGAATCGATGAAACGTCAATCTTATCCCAGCCGATGAACCCTCCCCGTTTCGAACATCACGAAGTCCTCGTTCGTGCGCCTGCGGGCCAGGCGAAGCCGACGCCCCTGCTGTTCGTCCACGGCGCCTATACCGCCGCCTGGTGCTGGGAAGAGCATTTCCTGCCCTTCTTCGCCGAAGCGGGTTACGCCGCCTACGCCGTCAGTCTTTCCGGCCATGGTGGCTCGCCGGGCCGCAAGCATCTCGACAGTTTTTCGATCAACGACTATGTGCGCGATGTCGCCACCGTTGCCGCCAGCCTGCCGGCGCCGCCAATTCTGATCGGGCATTCGATGGGCGGCTTCGTGGTGCAGAAGTATCTGGAAGATCATATGGCGCCCGCCGCCGTGTTGATGTGCGCGGTGCCGCCGCAAGGCCTCCTTTCGGCCGCGATGGGCATGATGTTTTCCAAGCCGGGCATGATGCAGGATCTCAACAGCCTGATGAGCGGCGGCAAGGCCTCGCTGGAAACCCTGCGCGAGGCGCTGTTCGCGCAGCCGGTATCGCTGGATGACCTGAAGCGTTATTACAAGGGTTCGCAATCCGAATCGCATCGCGCGCTCTGGGACATGTCGCTGTTCGGCATGCCGCGCGCCGGGCGAGTGAAACGTACGCCGCTGCTGGTGCAGGGCGCAGAATTCGACCACCTGATCCCCTCGTCGCTGGTGGAAATGACG
>JANMTA010000355.1:0-2681 GCA_031389965.1 Betaproteobacteria bacterium | reverse complement strand
GATTGCCTGCTATGCACCGTCGGCTGCGCCTATGCCGGCATCGCCCTCGATGCGGGCAGCGGCCACGTCGCCAAGTGCGATACCTGCGAAGGCTCTCCGGCCTGCGTGCCGGCCTGCCCGCATGACGCGCTGACCTACATCACCACCTCGCGCATCTACAACGAGGTCGGCGACTGGGAAGACCTGTTCGCTCCTGGGTTGGCAGGCTGCCAGGGCTGCAACACCGAACTCCTGATGCGCCACACGCTGCGCCGGGTGGGACCGGAGACCGTGCTGGCGACGCCGCCCGGCTGCGTGCCGGGCATGGGTTCGGTCGGCTTCAACGGCACCACCGGCACCAAGATTCCCGTCTTCCATCCGTTGCTGACCAATACCGCGGCCATGCTGGCTGGCATCAAGCGGCAGTACAAGCGTGTCGGGCGTGAGGTCAATGCGCTGGCGATTGCCGGCGACGGCGGCGCTTCCGACGTCGGTTTCCAGTCACTGTCGGGTGCTGCCGAACGCAACGAACAGATCCTGTTCATGGTGGTCGACAACGAGGGCTACATGAATACCGGCATGCAGCGTTCGAGCTGCACGCCGTATGGTGCCTGGACCTCGACCACGCCGATCGGCAAGGGCTCGGGCGGCCTGCCTGCGCAGGGCAAGACGCAGGATGCCAAGAATTTGCCGCTGATCATGGTCAATCATCGCTGCGAGTATGTCGCCACCGCGTCCACCGCCTACATGGAGGATCTCTACGACAAGCTGGACAAGGCGATTCTCGCCTCCAAGCGCGGTTTCGCCTACCTGCATGTCTATTCGCCCTGCACCACGGGCTGGCGCTTCCCGACCGACCAGAACATGGAAGTCGCGCGCAAGGCGGTGGAGACCAATTTCGTGATGTTGTGGGAATACAACCCGACCGACGGCCTGCACTTCACCCGGCCGGTCGATCACGCCCTGCCGGTCACCGAGTACCTGAAGGCCATGGGGCGCTTCCGTCACTTGAGTCCGGATCAGATTTCACACATTCAGGCCAAGGTCGTGGAAAATCTGGCCTTTGTCAAACAGATGGCTCATCGAGAAGCCGTTTAAGGGGAGAAGCATGAGCAAGCAGAATAGTCCGGTGGCCGGTCTGGAGCCCATCGAGAAGGCCAGCCGGGACGAGTTGCAGGCGCTGCAGTTGCAGCGCATGAAGTGGTCGCTGAAGCACGCCTACGACAAGGTGCCGCACTACCGCCAGAAGTACGACGCCGCCGGAGTCCATCCGGACGATCTCAAGCAATTGTCCGATCTGGCAAAGTTTCCCTTCACCACCAAGCTCGACTTGCGCGACACCTATCCCTATGGCATGTTCGCGACGCCGATGAAGGACGTGGTGCGGGTTCATGCGTCATCGGGCACCACGGGCAAGCCTACGGTGGTGGGCTATACCAGGAACGACATTGCGATGTGGTCCCAGCTCATGGCGCGCTCGCTGCGGGCCGCCGGCTGCAGCGCCGACGACATTATCCTCAATTCCTATGGCTACGGCCTGTTTACCGGCGGCCTCGGCGCCCACTACGGCGGCGAATGCCTGGGTGCCACGGTGATTCCCATGTCCGGCGGCCAGACCGAAAAGCAGGTGCAGCTGATCCAGGACTTCAAGCCGACCGTGATCATGTCTACCCCGTCCTACGTGCTGACCATCGCCGACGAGATGATCAGGCAAGGCATGAAGCCAAACGAAAGCAGCCTGCGCGTCGGCGTCTTCGGCGCGGAGCCCTGGACCAACGAAATGCGGCGCGAGATCGAGGAGCGCCTCGGCATCGATGCCGTCGATATATACGGGCTGTCGGAAGTCATGGGTCCCGGCGTGTCTTGCGAGTGCATCGAGACCAAGGACGGTCCGCACATCTGGGAAGACCATTTCTATCCGGAGATCATCAATCCGGAAACCGGCGCCGTGCTGCCCGACGGCGAAATGGGCGAACTGGTATTCACCTCGTTGTCGAAAGAAGCCTTGCCCATCCTGCGCTACCGCACGCGCGACCTGACCCGCTTGCTGCCCGGAACGGCACGCACCATGCGTCGCATGGAAAAGATCACCGGACGCAGCGACGACATGCTGATCATTCGCGGGGTCAATGTCTTCCCGACGCAGATCGAGGAAGTCCTGTTGAAGAATCCCAACCTGTGCGCGCAGTACCAGCTGCAGGTTTCGCGCGACGGGCACCTGGACAAGCTGGACGTCTATGTCGAGGTCCGCGCCGACCTGTCCGACAAGATCAGCGCGCAACAGCGCAAGGATATCGGGGCCGAGGTCAAGCACCACATCAAGTCGCTGGTGGGGGTTAGCGCAGATGTCCATGTGGTCGAGACCGACAAGGTGGAACGCACCCTGGTCGGCAAGGCCAAGCGGGTCATCGACCGGCGGCCGAAATAGTAATCGATCAGGGAGACGCCATCTTGTCGCAGTTCCTGCAGTTCCTGTTTTCAGGCATCACGGTCGGGGCCACGTATGCCCTGGCAGCGTTGGGGTTTACGCTGATCTACAACGCCAGCAACGTGATCAATTTTGCCCAGGGCGAGTTCATCATGCTCGGCGGCATGCTGGCCTTTTTCTTCATGCAGTCGGGAATACCGATGCCGCTGGCCCTCGTCCTGGCGATTGCGATTCCGGCTGTGGTGGGCATGCTGCTCGAAAAACTGGCGATCGA